>DASQXF010000450.1:0-12374 GCA_035639895.1 Xanthobacteraceae bacterium | reverse complement strand
CGAGGCGGTTCGCCTGCCGAATTGTTCGGGGGCATAACTTTGGAGGGCGCTCTTATGGCCCGTGTTGCAGCTTTGCCAGTCTTAACGGCCGAATCCGGCCTTACCCGCTATCTTGAGGAGATCCGGCGGTTCCCAATGCTGGAACCGCAGGACGAATTCATGCTGGCCAAGCGGTGGCGCGAGCATGGCGACCGGGATGCGGCGCACAAGCTCGTCACCAGCCATTTGCGTCTGGTCGCCAAGATCGCCATGGGCTATCGCGGCTATGGCCTGCCGATTTCCGAAGTCATTTCGGAAGGCAATGTCGGCTTGATGCAGGCGGTCAAGCGCTTCGAACCGGAAAAAGGCTTCCGTCTCGCCACCTATGCCATGTGGTGGATCAAGGCGGCGATCCAGGAATACATCCTGCGTTCGTGGTCGCTGGTGAAGATGGGCACCACCGCCAATCAGAAGAAGCTGTTCTTCAACCTGCGCAAGGCCAAGAGCAAGATCTCCGCGCTGGAGGACGGCGACCTGCGTCCCGACCAGGTCAAGCTCATCGCCAAGCGGCTGGGCGTCACCGAGCAGGACGTGGTCGACATGAACCGCCGCCTGGGCGGCGACGTCTCCCTCAACGCGCCGATCCGGGACGACGGCGATTCCGGCGAATGGCAGGATTGGCTCGTCGACGAGGTCTCCGATCAGGAGACGCGGCTCGCGGAGGATGAGGAATCCGACAATCGCAAAAAGGCGCTGGGCGAAGCGCTGTCGGTGCTCAACGATCGTGAGCGGCGCATCTTCGAGGCACGGCGGCTCGCCGACGACCCGATCACGCTCGAGGATCTGGCGGCTGAGTTCGGCGTGTCGCGCGAACGCGTGCGCCAGATCGAGGTACGCGCCTTCGAGAAGGTGCAGCGGGCGGTGAAAAACCGCATGGCGGCAATGGA
This sequence comes from Xanthobacteraceae bacterium, assembly GCA_035639895.1. Classification (GTDB taxonomy): domain Bacteria; phylum Pseudomonadota; class Alphaproteobacteria; order Rhizobiales; family Xanthobacteraceae; genus VAZQ01. Next base: position 11,448 of record DASQXF010000450.1, on the reverse strand, counting down.
AGCCCGACCGAGCGCGCCGGCGCTGCACGCGCATTAAACTGCGTCAGCTGCCGAACGCAATCCGAGGCAAAATCGACGCGGCCGTGAGGCCGCGTCGTCGTATGGCGGGCATTTCCCCGGCAGCAGCTCACTTCTGGTGAGCGGCAATCATCGCCTCGCCCATCCGGATGAGACGCTCGCCTAGTCCCGTGCGACCCATGCTTTGTGCGGTCACGCGCGCACCCTCCAGCAGCAGGAACAATTCGTCCGCGAGCAGTTCGGGCTGCGCTAAATCCGCGGCGGCGCATAGTTGGGTGATCCGGTTGCGCTGTGCGTTCTTGAATGCTTCGATCACGCGGCGCGCCGGATGATCCTTCTCCGGCAGTTCGACCGCAGCATTCGCCAGCGCACATCCGCGCTCACTGCCGCTTTCGACATGATCGGCCATCTCCTTGAGCCAGGCACGCAGCTGGGCGCGCGGGTCGCCGGGGTGCCGTGCTGCCCACTTTTCCCAGGACGAGTTCGCCTTTTCGGCCAAGCACCGCAGGTACTCGGCGACCAGCTCGTCTTTTGAGGCAAAGTGCCGGTACAGGGTCATCTTGTTGGTACCGGCCGCTTCGGCGATGGCTTCGACGCCGACAGCCCTGATTCCGTGCCGGTAAAAAAGGTCCGCCGCGACCGCGAGAATGCGCGCGCGCGGGGGAATTCCTTCTATTTTCTCGATAGTTATGGTCTTGGTTCCGGTTTTCATGGCTGCCCTCCCCCGACATAGGTGTTACCGGTCAGTACCTATGTAATATTACCGGTCAGTAACACAACGGCTCCGCAAAGTCCATTTCTCTTATCGGCCTGCGGAGCCAGCGCTGGCCGAGGAAGGATTAACGCCATGCAACCCCAAGCGCTCCGCGGATTGCAGCTCATGCTCGGGCTTGTGCTCTTCGCCGCCGGTGGCGGACAGCCGATCGGGCTGGGCCTCGTGGCCCAGCAGATCGAAATGATCGGCGCACGGCAATGGCTCGGTCTGATGGCGGGATCGGCAATGGCCCCGCTGAGCGAGCGCATCAGCGCCGCCTTGCCTCGGCGGCTCGCGCCCGCCGCCGCGCAGGCGCGCGAAGTTGCGCCCGCGTCCGCGCGACCGGACCCAAGTTTGCTTAACTGAACGAGGTAGCAATGTTCACCAATAGACATGCTGCTGCAATCGCAATCGGCCTCGCCATTGCCGCGGTCGCATCGCCGAGTTTGGCGCAGCGCAACGAGATTCACATGGATAGCGCGCGCGAGAAAGCACTGCGCGAGTGCAGTGGCCAGATGGGAAAGATGTCGCAATCGACGTGGGGTAATCACCAGCTCCACTCGTTCCGCGCCTGTATGCACGACCACGGGCAGCAGGAATAAGGGGCAAGCTTTTGGCCTAGGCCGGCGGGCGCTGAGGCCTGCCGCCTGCGAATGCCCTACCCGAATCCTTTGGCGGAGCACCAGTCATGCAAACGATACTGCGATACGCAGCGAATGCCGGCTTGGTCGGCATGCTCGCGCTCGCCGCCACGAGCGGTTCATTCGGACAGGACGAATCTGCAACGCGCGCCGGCAACGAATTGGCCCAATACTGCGCGCCGCAAGAGGAGATCCCCGATGCGCACAGGTTTTATTGCCGCAGCGAGGCCTGATCGAGCGCGATCGGGCGCACTGGCGCGCCATGCGCGCTATCGCAAATACTGCGGATCGATGTTCGATCCGCGGCGGCGCGAGTTCATCCCGGTCCTCGGCGGCGCGGCTGTTTATCCGCCGCCGCCTGACGGCCAAGACAAAATCGACGCGGGCCTGCGGCCCGCGTCGCGGATACTTTAGGTGATGGCTGCGGCGGCTACTGCTTCCACGCCTTGAACGCGTCGGCGAAAACGCGCTCGCCGGGCGTGCCTTTCTCCAGAGCCAGGATGGCGCGACGGTTGTTGTTGTAAACCACCGGTATGTCGAACCAGCTCCGTTCCTTGAGCATTTGAATGTTGCGGTCCTTGTCGGCTTCCACGTTGGACAGTCCGATGAGATAGAAGCCGGGTGTCACCTTAACCGCGAGTCCGGCGAGCGGCACGCCACGCGTCTGCTCGGCTTGCTTCATCAAGATGCCGGGAACGTTGGAGATGCCGCCGGCGGGAAAATCCGGCGGCACTTTGAACATGATCTCGACCGTGTGGGTCGCGGGCAGGCCTTTGTCGGTATTACGGCGGAGCGACCAGGTCATGGCGAGCTTGCGCTCCGGCACTTCTACGTCGGCACGAATGGCAAGCTCCGGCGGCTGGCCCGGGCCGGGCGTGACGGTCTCGGTCCGCCAGATCGCCGAGCCAACGAAACGTTTGCCATTGGGATCGGCGGGATCCTCTTCATACAGCACCACCTTTTGCGCGGCCGTCACGCCCGGCTGCGTGCCTGCGGGCGGCGCCACGGCAGTCTGCGGGCTGCCCGGCTCGATTCGATCGGTGATCTTCGGTCGCGTGGCCGCCGGCGGCGGGGCCTCGCGCGCGGTATCGACCGCGGGGGTGCGGAACGAGCGGTAGAGCGCCACCATGTTCGGCCACTGCCATACGCCGATGCCGATGATGACGATCCCGAGCACGGCCGCGGCAACACCCTTGATCAGACCGCGATATGACCGCCGCGGCGCGACGTCGTCTTCAAACTCGTCGTACGCGTATTCCTCGCTGATCCCCTCCTCGGTTACAGCATGGTGATCTGGAGCCACTGGATGCGAATCATCGACCGCGTACGACGGCTCGAGCATCGGCTGAGAGAAATCCGCGTGCGGACGTGCTTCGTCTGCCTCCCGTGGCTCGAACATGCGCTCTTCTCGCGCCTTTGACGCGAACATGCGCTCATCCGGCGTCGGTGGCTCGAAGTGCCGCGGCTCGGGATGGTCGAACTGCGAGCTGTCATAGGGACCAGGGTCGCGATCGAGATCCGACGCCGCGGCTGCGTCCTCGCCGGCGCGCTCCGATTTTTCCCCTCGCAGCGCGCCGAGCACCCCTGCTGGGGCGCGGCGAAAAGCATCGAAGAAGGAGCGGCGCTCGCCGGCGCCAGGCGGCGACGCTTCCGGCGCCGTCGGTATCGGTGGCTGCGGCTGCGGCGGCAATGGCCGATCGAAAATCGAATCCGACTGCTCCGCATCGGGCATGCCGCGCGGCGGCGCAGGCCCCGCTCTGCGGGAAGTGTCCTGCGATGCAGGCGCACCCACTGGCGACGCCGCCAGATCTGCGTGGTGCTGTTGTCGGGCCTCCTGGAGGTCGGCATCGTCCGACCGCCGAGGCTCGGCTGGACGAGTTTCAGTGGAACGGGCTTTGGACGATCCGTCCCACTGCCGGAAGTGGCGGACTTTCGCCGCCGGCATCTGCCGCGCGGCCTCCACGAACTGGCGCGCCGATTCAGCCTCCACCTTACGGATCGATTCCTCGAGCGCGAGGCGCTCGCGGGTGATGTCGGATTCATCAAGCGGCGGCGTCACCCCGCGCAACTGCGCGAGCAGGGCTGAACGTGCGCGGTCATAGATCGCGCGGCGGTTCTCGCCAGTGTTCTTTTCAAGCGCGCCGACCGCGCGGGAAATGAGGGGATGATAGTCGGCCATCGGAGTACTCGTTCCGGGTGCAGGATTTCGCTTTGTTTCAGGCCTCGAACGGATTTTGCATTAGAATGGTGTCCTCGCGCTCCGGGCTCGTCGACAAGAGGGCGACCGGGCAGCCCACCAGTTCCTCGATCCGGCGCACATACTTGATGGCCTGCGCGGGCAGCTCTGCCCAGGAGCGCGCCCGGGCGGTCTTCGCCTCCCAGCCCTCCGCGGCCTCGTAAATCGGTTCGACCTCGGCCTGGGCATGCTCGCTCGCCGGGAGATAATCGATCTCGCGACCATCGAGGCGGTATCCCACACAAACCTTAAGTTCTCTCAAACCATCCAGGATGTCGAGCTTGGTCAGCGCCAAGCCGTTGATCCCGCTGGTGCGAACGCTCTGGCGCACGAGCACGGCATCGAACCAGCCGCAGCGTCGCGGCCGGCCGGTGACGGTGCCGAATTCGCGCCCGCGCTCCCCGATCAGGCGGCCGATATCGTTGGCCTGCTCGGTGGGGAAAGGTCCTTCGCCCACGCGCGTCGTATAGGCTTTACAGATGCCGAGCACGTAGCCGATCGCCGCAGGCCCGAGACCCGAGCCCGTCGCGGCCTGCGCCGCGACCGTATTGGAGGAGGTCACGAACGGGTAGGTGCCGTGGTCGATGTCGAGGAGGGCACCCTGCGCGCCTTCGAACAAGATGCGCTTGCCCTCGCGGCGCCTGTGGTCGAGCAGCGACCACACCGAGTCGACGTAGGGCAGCACGCGCGGTGCGACGCTCTCGAGCTGCTCGCGGACCACGCCGACATCGACTTCCTCGAGCCCGAGGCCGCGCCGTAAGGCGTTGTGGTGCGCCAACAGGCGCTCGATCTTGCGTCCGAGCGCGAGCGGATCGGCGAGATCCATGACGCGGATGGCCCGCCGGCCGACCTTGTCCTCGTAAGCAGGGCCGATGCCGCGCCGGGTCGTGCCCACGCGCGTGAGCATGTTGGAGGACTCGCGAATCGCATCGAGCTCCTGGTGCAGCGGCAAGATCAGCGTCGCATTCTCGGCAATGCGCAGGCTCTGGGGCGTGACCTCCACCCCTTGCCCCTTGAGGCGATCGATTTCCTCAAGCAGCGCGCGTGGATCGATCACGACTCCGTTGCCGATCACGGAAAGCTTCCCCGGCCGCACGACCCCCGACGGCAGCAGCGACAGCTTGTAGGTGATTCCGTCGATGACCAGCGTGTGACCCGCATTATGCCCACCCTGGAAGCGAACCACGATGTCGGCTTGCTCCGACAGCCAGTCGACAATTTTGCCTTTCCCTTCGTCCCCCCACTGGGACCCAACCACGACCACATTGGCCATGAGGCGGCTTTCCTCCGCGTCGTCGACGCCCAGGATAATCTCGAAGCGACGAAGCTTTGCCCGGCATTCCGACCCTCATCCCCCAGGCAAGCCGACGCGGCCGCGACGGAGACCGCCGTCCGCAGCCCAACTGCCTGATTTTACGGGTCTTATTCACCCCTTGCCGTCGCGCCGGACTAACCACAGCGGATGATTTGGCCCTCTCCAAGGCAATCTCGCGGCAAGATCGAGGCGGGCATGCAGGAAATAGCAGCCGGAGAAGGCATCTTTGCCTCCGGCGACACGACGGAAAAGCAAGCAGATCGCGTTCAAACAATCAGTGCCCTGTGTGAACTAGTTCACATCAGCGCACGTCGTTGTCTCCCATCCTTGGGCGTCCGTCACCTTGGAGGGAACCATGGAAAGCAGGACGCAAGTCGCCCACTACGCCGCCACATTGACGCGAGAGCTCTGCCGCATGTGCCGGAAGGTCGAATTGGACGATCTGGCCTATCTGCTGGAGGTGGCGGCCGCCGAGGCGGCGAAGGTGAGGGCAACCAACGGCTCGACGCGAGACGCCGTTCATTCGTTGCATGCGTAAAGCGGCTAGCGCCGCAGCTGCTTAAAACTTCAGCGGCCGCGCCTGCTGCACCTGCGGCAGCTCACGCACCGCGGCGAGCACGTGCGGGGGCAAGTCGCCATCAATCTCGATCAACGCAATGGCATTGCCGCCAGGGGCATCGCGTCCGACGTGGAAGGTGGCGATGTTGATGCCGGCGTCTCCCAGGGTGGACGAGAAGCGGCCGATGAAGCCGGGCTTGTCAAGATTGGTGATGTAGATCATCGAGCGGCCGAACTCGGCATCCATGCGGATGCCTTTGATATCGACGATGCGCGGCCGACCGTCGGCAAACACCGTACCCGACACGGAGCGCGTTTGTCGCTCGGTGACCACCGTCAAGGTGATCAGGTTGCCGTAGTCGTGGGCCGCGTCGCGCGTCATCTCCTCGATGATGATGCCGCGCTCCCTGGCGACGATCGGCGCGGACACGACGTTGACCTCTTGCAGCATGGGCCGCAACAGGCCGGCGATCGCGGCCGAGGTCAATGCTTTGGTGTTCATCCCGGCAACACCGCCCTCGTAGGACAGCTGCGCCTTGAGAATGCCGGTCTCGGTCAGTTGGCCGGCGAATGAGCCGAGTTTCTCCGCCAGATCAATGAAGGGCCGCAACCGCGGCGCCTCCTCGGCGGTGATCGACGGGAAGTTCACGGCGTTCGCGATTGCTCCACGCAGGAGGTAGTCCGACATCTGCTCGGCGATCTGCAACGCGACGTTTTCCTGCGCCTCGGTGGTGGCGGCCCCGAGATGCGGCGTACACACCACGTTGGGATGTCCGAACAGCGGGTTATTCGTCGCCGGCTCCTCGGTGAACACGTCGAAGGCGGCGCCGGCGACATGACCGGAGTCGAGCGCGGCGCGCAAAGCGCCTTCGTCCACCAGCCCGCCGCGCGCGCAATTGATGATGCGCACGCCCTTCTTCATCGCCGCGATCGCCTTGGCGTCGATGATGCCTCTGGTCTTGTCCGTGAGCGGTGTGTGCAACGTTACGAAATCGGCGCGCCTGAGCAGTTCTGCAAGATCGACCTTTTCCACGCCGAGCTCTGCCGCGTGCTCGGGCGAAAGGAAAGGGTCATAGGCGATGACCTTCATTTTCAGTCCGATCGCGCGATTGGCCACGATCGAGCCGACATTGCCGCAGCCGATCACGCCCAGCGTCTTGTTGGTGATCTCGACCCCCATGAAACGGTTCTTCTCCCATTTGCCGGCTTGCGTGGAGGCATCGGCCTGCGGGATCTGCCGCGCGAGCGCGAGCAGCAGCGTAACCGCATGCTCGGCGGTGGTGATGGAATTCCCGAACGGCGTATTCATCACGATCACACCCTTGGCGGTCGCCGCGGGAACGTCGACGTTGTCGACGCCGATGCCGGCGCGGCCGATCACCTTCAGGCGTTTCGCCTGTTCCAAGACTTTGGGTGTGACCTTCGTTGCCGAGCGGATGGCCAGGCCATCGAAATCCCCGATGACCTGCGCGAGTCTCTCCTTATCGGCGCCAAGCTTCGGCTGAAAATCGACCTCGATGCCGCGATCCTTGAAGATCTGCACGGCGGAGGGAGAGAGCGCGTCGGAAATGAGGACGTTGGGAGACATGGCTGCTTCGGCTTCTATCGCTGTTCATGGTCCGCGCAACCGCAGAATCCAGCGCTTATGCAATTTTTGCGACTAGGCGAGACGTCTGCGTCTGTTGGATTCCACGCCTGCACGGGACGTCAGAAACTTTGTGGGTGAGAACATCACGCTGCCTTCGGCAGCGCGTCTTTGCTCTTGGCGAAGGCCCAATCGAGCCAGAAGGTGAGCGCTTCGACATCCGCGCGCTCCACGGTCGAACCGCACCAGATGCGCAAGCCCGGCGGCGCATCGCGATAGGCGTCGATGTCGTAGGCGATACCCTCCCGCTCCAGCGCGGCAGCGATGCTTTTCACGAACGCGGCCTGCGCGTCGGGGGAAAGCTTTGCCACCGAGGGGTCGACGACCTTGAGGCATACCGAGGTGTTGGAGCGCAGAGCGGGATCCCGGGCCAGAAATTCAATCCACGGCGTTACAGCGACCCAGTCGGCGATCGCCTTGGCATTGGCTTCAGCGCGCGCGATCAATGCCTGGAGTCCGCCGATCGACTTCGCCCAGGCAAGCGTGTCGAGATAATCCTCCACGCAGAGCATCGACGGCGTGTTGATGGTCTCGCCCTCGAAGATACCTTGATTGAGCTTACCGCCCTTCGTGAGACGAAAGATTTTCGGCAACGGCCGCGGCGGCACGTAGCTTTCGAGGCGTTCGACGGCGCGCGGGGAGAGGATCAGCATGCCGTGCGCCGCTTCGCCGCCGAGCGCCTTCTGCCAGGAGAAGGTGACTACATCGAGCTTCGGCCAGTCGAGCTCCTGCGCGAAGCATGCGGAGGTGGCATCGCAAATGGACAGACCCGCGCGATCGGCGGCGATCCAATCCGCATTGGGCACCCGCACCCCCGACGTGGTGCCGTTCCAGGTGAACACCACATCAGATGCCGGATCGACCTTGGCGAGGTCGGGGAGCTCACCGTAAGCGGCCCTCAGCACCGTCACGTTCGGGAGCTTGAGCTCCTTCGTGACGTCGCTCACCCAGCCTTCGCCGAACGATTCCCACGCGAGCATGGTCACGGGTCGCGCCCCGAGCATCGACCACAGCGCCATTTCGACCGCACCGGTGTCGGAGGCCGGCACGATCCCGATACGGTAGTCGGGTGGGACTTCGAGCACTTCGCGCGTGAGTTCGATCGCGCGTTTGAGCTTCGCCTTGCCGGACTTCGATCGATGCGAGCGTCCGAGAACCGCGTCGGTGAGGGCTGAAAGGCTCCAGCCGGGGCGCTTGGCGCAGGGACCCGAAGAGAAGTGCGGAACGAGTGGCCGCACGGCGGGCATCGGGTTGCTCATGGTCTACCCTTCCAGATAGGCGCCCCTCGGTGGGGAGGGGTGTCCCGCCGCCGGACATAAGGAAGCAGCCGAGCCCAGTCAAGCGGCGGACACCGCATCGCCGTCGCGCCGGTCGACGACTATCGATGCGGTCCGGTCAGCACGCGGATGCGCCGTTCTCAGTCCGCGTGATCGTCGTCCGTCTTGCCGATGTGGTGTTGAGCATAAAGTTCGAGGCCGAGTTTGGCGACGAGATCGAGCTGGGTCTCGAGATAATCGATGTGCTCTTCCTCGTCGTGCATGAGCTCCTCGAACAGGTCGCGCGTGACGTAATCTTTGACGGCGTGACAATGCGTGGCGGCCTCCTGGTAAAGGGCGCGGGCCGACATCTCCGCCGCAAGATCGCAGTCGAGCACCTCCCTCACGTTCTGCCCGATACGCAGCGGATCGAGCACCTGCATATTGGGAAAGCCGTCGAGAAAGATGATGCGCGCCACGATCTTGTCGGCGTGCTGCATCTCCTCGATCGATTCCTGGCGCCATTTCTTGGCCAATGCCCGATAACCCCAATTGTCCAAGAGCCGGTAATGCAGCCAATACTGGTTGATGGCGGCAAGCTCGTGCCGCAGACCCCGATTGAGATATTCGATGACTCGTGCGTCGCCCTGCATGGTCTACATCTCCGCCTCAAAGCGGTCGCGGCTTGCCGATCTCTAGTTGAGAGTGTCTCTAAAAAGAGAGGGGCGGCAAGGGGGTTGCCGCCCCAACTATCGTTTATCAAAAGCTCGTTCAGTCGCCGTGCGGGCCACCCGGACAGCAGCCACAGGCGGCCGCAATCGCCTCGTCCATGATGCGACGGATGGTACGCGCGCAACGGCCGCATTGGGCACTGCAGCCGAGACAGCCATAGACCTGCCCGGTCGTGCGCGGTGCATCGCCGTTACCGAGCGCCGTGCGGACGTCGTGATCGCTGAGCACGTTGCAAGAACAGACAATCATGGAGAGCTTGGCGTTCCCGAGCGGCTTAGTTCTTTATGTAACTATCGATACATGAGCGCGGCACGGCAGGCAAAAGCAAAACGTCGATTTTTTAGCTATTCCAATGTGCGGTGGCACCGCGTTGGGGGGCGCCGGGGGCGCGCACACGTTTTGCAAGCTGCAGCAATAGGATAGGAATGGGAGGTGCCGGCGGGACGAGGGTCAGGCCGCGCTGGTCAGTGCATCGACGATGCCGTCGACGACCTCCTCGACCAGCACCTTGTCATCGCCCTCGCCCATGACGCGGATCACCGGCTCGGTGCCCGAGGAGCGTACGATCAGCCGCCCGTGGCCGTCGAGGCGGGCCTGCGCGTCCTTGATGGCATTGCGCACCTTGGCGTTCTCGAGGGGCTTGCCGGTCCCATAGCGCACGTTCTTGAGCACTTGCGGGAGCGGATCGAAGCGATGGCAGACGTTCGACACCGGCTGCTCCTGTTTTTTGACCACCGCCAGGACCTGTAAGGCGGTGAGCAAGCCGTCGCCGGTCGTCGTGTAATCGGAAAGGATGATATGGCCTGACGACTCCCCTCCCACGTTGAACCCGTGCGCGCGCATGTGTTCGAGCACGTAGCGGTCGCCGACCGGCGTGCGCGCCAGCGAAATTCCCAATTTGTCCAGATAGCGCTCGAGCCCGAGATTGGACATGACGGTGGCGACAATGCCGGGCTTGGCGAGGCGGCCGTCCGCTTTCCAGCTCTCCGCGATCACCGCGAGCAACTGATCGCCATCGACAATGCGGCCGCGCTCGTCTGCGATAAGCACGCGGTCGCCGTCGCCGTCGAGCGCGATGCCGATATCCGCGCGCATTTCCTTCACCTTCCGGCAAAGCGGCGCGGTGTCGGTCGAGCCACATTCGCGATTGATGTTGAAGCCGTCGGGCTCCACCCCCATGGGGATCACTTCGGCGCCCAGCTCCCACAATGCCTGCGGCGCAACCTTGTAGGCCGCGCCGTTCGCGCAATCGACCACCACCCGCAAACCATCGAGCGACAGATTGCGCGGCAGCGTTCGCTTGGCGAACTCGACGTAGCGGCCTTGTCCGTCGTCGATGCGCCTGGCCCGACCGAGATCCGCGCTCTTCGCGAGCTTCTTGACGAGCTCGGAATCGACCAGCTCTTCGATCTTGTATTCGACCTCGTCGGACAGCTTGAATCCGTCGGGTCCGAACAGCTTGATGCCGTTGTCATCGTAGGGATTGTGCGAAGCGGAGATCATCACGCCGAGATCGGCACGCATGGAACGCGTGAGCATGGCGACCGCGGGTGTGGGCATTGGCCCGGTCTGAAATACGTCCATGCCGACCGAGGTGAAGCCGGCCACCAACGCGGTTTCGATCATGTAACCGGAGAGCCGGGTATCCTTGCCGATAAGCACGCGATGACGATGATCGCCGCGACGGAAGGTCAGCCCGGCCGCCTGCCCGACCTTGAGCGCCAGTTCGGGAGTGATTGTGCCATTAGCACGGCCGCGGATACCATCGGTACCAAAGTATTTTCGATTCATGTTCCCCAAACCCGCGAGGGGTGACGTCTTCAACGATGATAGGTCAATTGCCTGAAATCTTCAAAAAATGCGAGCGGGTTTGTGCGCATATGGATAAGAGGCCGCGCCGGCACAAGCGGCGGCCGTGCTCGTAAGACACTGGATTTGCTATTTTCTCTTCTTGTCGTGGGGGCTCCGAGGCGGCTGAGTGACGTTGACCGGATCGGACGCGGGAAAGCTGTCTTCGAGACCCTCTTCGAGCGAGCGTTCAAGCCTGCGTTTGCGCGCCTCCTCGCGATCGCGTTTGGTCTTCTCGTCGACCTCGTCATCGAGGTCCTCTCCCGGAACTCCCATTGCAATCTCTCCCTGCAAGCAGCGCGCGGCTCGCGCCTTCACACAAGTAACGCGCTGGGCATGACGACGTTCCCGCCTCAGGGATCAGGCCTTCAGTGATGGCTGGATCGTGGTAAGGATTACGTCCATGCGGAGCATGACCTGCATCGAGGACTTGCGGCAGACGGCG
>DASQXF010000449.1:0-2177 GCA_035639895.1 Xanthobacteraceae bacterium | reverse complement strand
AATTGCGATCGGACGCGGTCTATGTCCGGAATACCTCCAAAAGCGGACAGGGCTCGGCGATCGGTGATCGATCCGCGCGCAAAGCCGCCGTGTGGACCGTCGAAATTGTCCGCGTCCCGTTAGCGCGTTGGCTGGAGGCCGAGCGCCTTGGCAATCGTGGCGATCTGGGCGCGCTGGCGCTCGATCGAGGCAGCGAACTCCTTTGCTCCGCCGCGGCTCGGCGTCTGCGCAGTCGCGTTGAGCTTGTCCTCGATCGCCTTGTCGTCGGACACCGCCACCACGTCGGCGCCGATGCGCTCGCGCAACTCCGCCGGCATGGCCTTGCTTCCGAACAGGCCGACATTGCCGTCCATCTCCAATTCGGGGAATCCCGCCTCGATGCCGGTCGGGATGTCGCGCAGGCTTGGTGCGCGCTCGCGCCCCATCTGCGCCAGCACCGTGATCCGGCCGGCCTCTCGCTGCGGGCGTAGGATCGCGTAGGAGGCCGAATAGACCTGCAGGCGATCTTCCGCGAGGTCGTTCACCGCCTGCACGATGTCCTTGTAGGGCACCTTCGTCGTCGTGACCTTGGCATTGTGCGCGAAGTAGTCGAACGCGAGCTCGGTGATGCCCGGAACGGCGGCCGAATTGAACTTGCCGGACTCGGCGCGCGCGCGTTTGACGAAATCGGCGAGCGTCGTGACGTTCATCGCCGCCGGCACCCCGACACCCAGAATGGTGCTGGAGAAGCGCGCCACCGGGATCAGGTCCGCCGGATCGTAGGGCAGCTTCTTGTACTGATACGGGTGGACGATGAAGTTTCCGCTCGGCCCCCAGAAGAACGTGTGATCGTCATTAGCAGATAGCATGGCTTGGATGGCGATGATGCTGTCGCCGCCCGGCCGATTCTCGATGACGACCGGCTTGCCCCAGCGTGCTTGCAGGCGGTCCTGAATGAGCCGCGCGCCGATATCGGCGCCGGCGCCCGGACCGAACGGAATGATGAAGCGGACGGGCTGTTGCGGCCAAGCTTGCGTCTGTGCCTGCGCCGGGGGTGCCGACAAGGCGAGCATTGCAGCGAGAGCGACGACTGGGGTGGAGAGCTTGGACATGTCTCGAACCTCATGGGCCGCCCGACGCCGAGAACGCTAATCGGTCCGTCCCGGCCGCGCAACGTTCACTCGCCCGGCTGCTTGAAGCCGGAAAAACGGACCTCCACGGCGCCGACGGGATCGACCTCGAATGCAATCGCATCCTCGCCCGGCTCGATTGCAATCGGCGGCACCACCGAGCCGGTGATGATGATTTCCCCGCCGCGCAGCCGCTCGCCGAAAGCCGCAAGCACATCCGCAACGTGGCGCACGATGTCGACCCACTTGCCGGTGTTGGCCTGCGGATCGCTGGTGCGTGCGAACTCGCGCCCGCGACGCAGCACACGGCAAACGATGCCGTCCGCTGCGCTACCGGACATCGCCGGCGCTTGACCGGCGAGCACGACATGCCGCTGATAGATGTTGCCGCGCAGGATGCGCTCCGGATCCTCGGGCGGTTCCGCGACATCGACGATCTCGATCGCCGGCGAGAGGCCGGCGATCGCGGCTTTGGCGGTGGCATGGTCGGCGCCGGCGGTGACGTCGCGGCCGATGTGCACGGCGATTTCCGGCTCCGCCACGGGCCTGGCCCAGCCGGCGAGCGATACGTTGGCTCCGGAATGAACGAGCGCCTTGCGCGTCAGGAAGCCCACCAGCGGTCCGGTGATTTCAAGCCGCTTGAGCATCTCGGGCGCGGCGAACCCCACCTTCCAGCCCAATGCAGCATCGCCGGCCTCGAGACGCTTGCGCCGCAGCTCGAGCTGCGCCCGCATGCCGCGCGCGACGCGCGCATCCTCCCAGAGATTCATAACAATCCTTCTGTCGCTGCCCGGCCACGTGGGTGCTGAAACATGAATGATACTCTAGTGTCGACGCATTACTTGCCGCGTACTCGGTCTGCTCCCCTCCCCCTTGTGGGGAGGGGCTGGGGGTGGGGATCGTGCGGCGCTGACGGACCCCCACCCCGGCGCAGCGCAGCCAAGCTTGCGCAGGCTGCGCAAGCTTGCCTGCGTGCGCCGACCCTCCCCACAAGGGGGAGGGTAGGACCGGGTTCGCGGCTCGCGCTCATTCCACTTCGCCCTTTATTGGTTCGGCGTCATCATCGCT
>DASQXF010000448.1:0-2724 GCA_035639895.1 Xanthobacteraceae bacterium | reverse complement strand
GCGCCGTTGATTTCGTCGCTGCCGAGCGGAGAGCCGTGGGACTTCTCCGTTCCCGCCTTGCTGGGGGCGCCGAAGCCGATAGTCGTGCGGCAGGCGATCAGCGAGGGCCGATCGCAGGACTGCGCCTCCTCGAGCGCCCTGGCCACCGCCTCGGGATCGTGTCCGTCGACGCGGCTGGCCGCCCAGCCGGCCGCCGCGAAGCGCTGCACCTGATCGACGGAATCAGCAAGCGACAGCGGTCCGTCGATCGAGATGCCGTTGTCGTCGAACAGCACGATCAGCTGGTTCAGCCTGAGATGCCCGGCGAGCGCGATTGCCTCGTGGCTGACGCCTTCCATCAGGTCCCCGTCGGAGGCGAGCACGTAGGTACGATGGTCCACCAGGTCGGGGCCGAACACCGCGGCGAGGTGGCGCTCGGCAATGGCCATGCCGACCGCGTTGCCGAGTCCCTGCCCGAGCGGGCCCGTCGTCGTCTCCACGCCTGGCGTCAGGAAGTTCTCGGGATGGCCGGGGGTGATCGAGTCCAGTTGGCGGAAGCGCTTGATCTCTTCGATCGTCATTTTCTCGTAGCCGAGGAGATGGAGCAGCGCGTAGACCAGCATCGAGCCGTGACCGGCCGAGAGCACGAAGCGATCGCGGTCCGGCCAGGCGGGATCCGCCGCATCGAACTTGAGAAAGCGGGTGAACAGCACGGTCGCGACGTCGGCCGCCCCCATGGGCAGGCCGGGATGGCCGGATTTGGCTTGTTCGACCGCGTCCATGGCGAGCGCGCGCAACGCATTGGCCATGCGGTCATGGCGCGCGCGTGCCGCGGCTGCGCGCTCGTTCTGGCGCACGGTCGCGGGGGACGTCGCTGCGGCAAGAAGCGAATTGGGGCTGGTCATCGCCGGGCCAAGCGGTTCTCGGGCGAGGCTCTAGCATGCGGGCAAGGCGAGTCAAAGAATGCCGCCGCCTGACTGGCTCGCCATTCACAGGCGCCGAGGATGAATTGCGGTCAAGCGTTGACGAGCAGTGCACACGCAACGTAGGGTTCTTCTTCTAACTGATTGCCGATGCAAAAGATTTCTCCGGCCATAGGACTGACGAATCGGTTATGTAATTCGCCGAGTGAAGGGGTTGGTCGAGAATGACGGAAGCGAGCGCCATCGAGGCCGCCAGCAAACGTCTTGCTCTCGCGCTCGATGCGCTTGCGGCTGCCGTGGAGCGGCGGCACGAGGCGGATCGCGGCGAGCAGACACTCGACGCTCAGCTGCATGCGCTCGGCGCCGATCGCTCGCGCCTTGCCGCGGAGCTCGACGCCGCGGCCGCGCGCAATCGGACGCTGGAGACAGCCAATCGCCAGGTCGCCGAGCGGCTCGATGCCGCCATCGACGCGATCCGCTCCGTGCTCGCGGCGAACGAGCGCTGAGGTGCCATGGCGCAGATCAACGTCACCATCAACGGCCGCCAGTTCCGCATGGCCTGCGAGGCCGGCGAAGAGGCGCGTCTCACCCGACTCGCCGAGGAGCTCGACCGGCGCATCCGTGAGCTGCGGGCGAGCTTCGGCGAGATCGGCGATACGCGTCTCACGGTCATGGCCGCGCTGGCAGTCGCCGATGAGCTCTCGGAGATCAAGGAAAAATTGCAGCGACTCGAGCCGGAGCTCGCCACCTTGCAGCAGGCGAGCGTCGTATCCGCGGATCGCGCCCAGGCGACGCAAGCGGCGGTGGTCGCCGCGCTCAACGCGGCGGCCGAGCGCATCGAGAGTCTCACCAGGCAGCTCAATCAGACAGTCGTCGACGCCGGCGTTCCAATCGGGTAGGCGTGCGTTCATTCAAAGGCACAGTGAGGTGCGTTTTGGCAACGATGAAACTTGACCGCCGTCATTTTCTGCATTTGGCAGCAAGCGCTGCCGCGCTGCCGGCCTCCTCGCGCATCGCTGTGGCACAAGGCTATCCGGCCCGTCCGGTGCATTGGATCGTGTCGTTCACCGCCGGCGGACCGAACGACACCGTGGCGCGCGTCATTGGACAATATCTCTCGGAGCGCTTGGGCCAGCAATTCATCATCGAGAACAAAGTCGGCGCCGGCGGAAACATCGGGATGGCTGCGGTGCTCAGCTCGCCGCCTGACGGCTATACAGTCGGCTTTGCCGCCCCCAATAACGCCATCAATGCGTCGCTCTATGAAAAGCTTCCATTCGATTTCATTCGCGACAGCGCGCCGGTCGCCGGGACGATGCTGCTCACCAACGTGATGGTGGTGCACCCGGACGTACCGGCCAAGACCGTTGCCGAATTCATCGCCTACGCGAAGGCCAATCCGGGCAAGATCAACATGGCCTCCTCGGGCAGCGGCACGTCGGTGCACATGTCGGGCGAATTGTTCAAAGCCATGACCGGCGTCAACATGCAGCATGTGCCGTACCGCGGCTCGGCGCCGGCGCTGCAAGACCTGCTCACCAACCGCGTCCAGGTTATCTTCGACAACTTGCCCGGTTCGATCTCGCACATCAGGGCTGGCACGCTGCGCGCGCTGGGTGTCACGGCGGGCAAGCGTTCGCCCGCGCTCCCGGATGTGCCGACCATCGGCGAGACCGTGCCGGGCTACGAGGCGGTGGTTTGGTACGGGATCGTGGCGCCGAAAGGCACGCCGCCTGAGGTCGTCGACACGCTCAACAAGGCGGTGAACGACGTCCTCGCCGATCCCAAGCTCACGGCGCGGCTTGCGGAGCTCGGCGGCGAG
>DASQXF010000447.1:0-3072 GCA_035639895.1 Xanthobacteraceae bacterium | reverse complement strand
TGTTGTTCGACCGTTTTGCCGATGCGCGCGTGGTGCTCTTGGGAGAGGCGACCCACGGGACCTCGGAATTCTATCGCGCACGGGCCGCCATCACGCGCTCGCTCATCGAACGGCACGGCTTCACCATTGTCGCGGTCGAGGCGGACTGGCCGGACGCCGCCGCCATCGACCGCTACATTCGCCACAAGGCGCCGGCCGCGGACGCCACACCGGCGTTTCGCCGCTTCCCGACCTGGATGTGGCGCAACGTCGAGGTGCACGATTTCGTCGATTGGCTGCGCGCGCATAACGAGGGCCTCGAGCCGACGCGCCGCGCCGGCTTCTACGGGCTCGACATCTACAATATGGGTGCCTCGATGCGGGCCGTGATCGACTATCTCGACAAGGTGGATCCCGAGGCTGCCCGCGTCGCGCGCGAACGTTACGGTTGCCTCACGCCATGGCAGCACGATCCGGCGACCTACGGCCGCGCGGTGCTCAGCGCCGGCTATGCCAAGTGCGAAAATGAGGTAGTCGCGATGTTGCGTGATCTCTTCGAGCGACAGATGGCCTATGAACAGCGCGACGGCGAAGGCTTCTTCGACGCCGCGCAGAATGCGCGCCTCGTTGCCTCAGCCGAGCGCTATTACCGCGCCATG
This sequence comes from Xanthobacteraceae bacterium, assembly GCA_035639895.1. GTDB lineage: Bacteria > Pseudomonadota > Alphaproteobacteria > Rhizobiales > Xanthobacteraceae > VAZQ01. The sequence goes on along the minus strand of DASQXF010000447.1, from coordinate 2,434 downwards.
TATTACGGGGCGGCCCAGTCGTGGAATCTGCGCGACCGGCACATGTTCGCGACACTCGAGCAACTCCTGGCATGGCGCAGCGAAGGCTCGAAGGCGGTTGTGTGGGCGCACAATTCGCACATCGGCGATGCCGCGGCGACGGAGATGGGCGAGATGCGCGGCGAGATCAATATCGGGCAGCTGTGCCGCGAGCGGTTCGCGCAGGCCGCCATGCTCATCGGCTTCGGCACCGACCGCGGCACGGTAGCGGCGGCTTCCGACTGGGACGAGCCGATGGAGATCAAGCAGGTCCGTCCCGCGCACCGCGACAGTTACGAGCGGCTGTGCCGCGACAGCGGCGCCTCCCGGTTTCTCGTGGACCTGCGGGAAGGGCGCTCGCCCGAGCTGCGCCAAGCCTTGCTTTATCCGCGGCTCGAACGGGCGATCGGCGTCATCTACCGCCCGGAAACGGAACTTGCGAGCCACTACTTCGAGGCGTCGCTGCCGCGCCAGTTCGACGCTTATCTCTGGTTCGAGGAGACGCACGCCGTGACGCCACTGCCGACGACGGCGGGCCCCGGCATGCCGGAAACCTATCCGTTCGGGCTGTGAGGATTGGGCAAGACACCTGTTGTCGCGGCAAGCTCGGTCCGCTCCTCCCCCGCTTGCGGGAGTGGGTGACGTGAAAAATCGTCTGTGGTGTGCCCCCCTCCCTGTCCCTCCCCCGCAAGCGGGGGAGGGGACGCTGTGGCACCGTTCATCGTGGTGCGATGACCGGTGCTTCTTGCATCACCGGAATCGGGCGTACTCTAGCCAGAGCTCTTGCAGTTACTGCCGGTACTGCTGGATGCGCGTGGTGCGCAGGCCGGCCAGGCCGTGCTGGTCGATCGAATATTGCCAGGAGAGGAATTCCTCGACCGTGAGCGTGTAACGGCTGCAGGCTTCTTCGAGCGAAAGCAGCCCCCCGCGCACGGCGGCAACGACCTCGGCCTTGCGCCGGATGACCCAGCGCTTGGTGCCCGGTGCGGGCAGATCGGCGATGGTCAGCGGGCTGCCATCAGGCCCGATGACGTATTTGGCCCGCGGTCGAAGGGGCTCGCTCATCAATGATCTCACGCACTCCACTGGCAAATCAGGGCGAAGGTACCGGCCGGCACTTAAGATTTGCCTAAGTTCCGGGCCGTGGCGGCCGCATTGCTGCCGCCAAACCGCGCCGGGGGGCGGCCTATGGCCGATCAACCCGGCCGAAACCCTTCCGTTCGTCATTCTGAGCGAGCCGCGCCGGCGGCGAGAGCCGCAAATCCATAACCACCGTTATGGATTCCGGGCTCGCGGACCACGCCCCCGCCCGGAACGACGGGTCAGAGATCGTGTGGTTTTCCCATGACCTGGGGCAGAGCAGTCCCGGCGTGGATCGAGGACCGTGTGCGTGCGATCCGGGCGGCGAGTGCCTATAATACATGGATAAAGGTGCGTGAGGCCCCAGCCCATCCGCGCTGGGGCGCGCAAGCGGTCGTGCCGGAAAAGGAATGCCCAACAGCCTGGACCTCGAAGGCTCCCCCCGCGAGACCCGCGTGGTCGTCGCCATGTCGGGTGGTGTCGATTCGTCGGTCACGGCGGCGCTGCTCAAGGCCGAGGGCTACGATGTCGTCGGCGTCACGCTGCAGCTCTACGACCACGGCGCCGCCACCCATCGCAAGGGGGCGTGCTGCGCGGGCCAGGACGTCTACGACGCGCGCGCGGTGGCGGAGCGGATCGGCATTCCCCATTACGTGCTCGACTACGAGAGCCGCTTCAAGGAAACGGTGATCGACCGCTTTGCCGAGAGCTATGTGGCGGGCGAGACGCCGGTTCCGTGCATCGAGTGCAACCAGTCGATCAAGTTTCGCGATCTGCTCTCGACCGCACGCGAGCTCGGCGCCGAGGTGCTGGCCACCGGCCATTATGTCGCCTCGCGGCCGCTGCCGGGAAGCGGCCGCGCGCTCTACCGCGCCCGCGACGAAGAGCGCGACCAGAGCTATTTCCTCTTTGCCACCACGCGCGAGCAACTCGGGATGTTGCGTTTTCCGCTCGGCGACAAGACCAAGGCGGAGACGCGAGAGGTGGCCCGCCGGTTCGGCCTTTCGGTTGCCGACAAGCACGACAGCCAGGACATCTGCTTCGTGCCCTCGGGCCGCTACACCGAGGTGATCGAGCGGCTCAAGCCGGGCGCCGCCGAGCCTGGCGACATCGTCGATCTCGAGGGCCGGCTGCTCGGCCGTCATTCCGGCATCATCCATTTCACCGTCGGCCAGCGCCGCGGGATCGGGATTGCCGCCGGCCATCCGCTCTACGTGGTGCGGCTCGATGCGGCCTCACGCCGCGTGGTGGTCGGGCCGCGCGAGGCGCTGCGCACCAGCCGGATGCGGCTGCGCGAGGTCAATTGGCTGGGCGAGGAGACCATCGACCATGCGCT
>DASQXF010000446.1:0-5318 GCA_035639895.1 Xanthobacteraceae bacterium | reverse complement strand
ATGGGCAAGATGCACGAATACGACATGTTCAACTGGGGCTATCACACCGAGCCCGAGCCGAACCTCAACGGCCGCAAGATCGAGGCGATGCGCGGCAAGGTGCTGGGCGGCTCGTCCTCGATCAACGTGATGGCTTATACGCGCGGCCATCGCGGCGACTACGACCGCTGGGCGCAGAAGGGCGCGCGCGGCTGGTCCTATGCCGACGTGCTGCCCTACTTCAAGCGCTGCGAGCGGTGGGAGGGCGGCGAGAATCGCTGGCGCGGCGGAGCCGGGCCGGTCGGCACGCAATACGCAAAGACCGCCGATCCGCTCTACGACGCCTGGCTCCAGGCCGCCTTGGCGGCAGGCTTGCCCGTCACCGACGACTACAACGGCAAGCAGCAGGAAGGCTTCGGCCGCGGCCAATACACCATCCGCGACGGCTATCGCTCCTCGGCCGCGAGCGCCTATCTCAAGCCCGCGCGAAAGCGGGCAAATCTCGAGGTGGCGACACGGGCGCATGCGACGCGCGTGCTCATGCGCGGCACGCGGGCAACGGGCGTCGAGTACAGCCGAGGCGGCCGCGTGGTGCGGGTCGAGGCGGAGCGGGACGTGATCCTCTCCGGCGGCGCGTTCAACACCCCGGCGCTGCTCATGCTCTCAGGGATCGGGCCGGCCGCGCATCTTCGCGAGATCGGCATCGAGCCTGTGGTCGACCTCCCGGTCGGCAAGAACCTGCAGGATCACCTCGCGGTGATCCTGTTTTTCCGGCGGCTCGACGAAAGCACGTTCCTCAAGCAGATGCGTTTCGACCGCATGGCGGTTGCCATGCTGCAAGCCTATTTCGTCGGCACCGGCCCCGGCACGGTGGTGCCCGGCGGATTGCACGCCTTCATCAAGACGCGGCCCGAGCTTGCCGTCCCCGACATCGAGTTCATGTTTCGCGGCGCGCCGGCGGCAACGCATCTGTGGCTTCCTCTCATCCGCGCGGCTTATGTCGACGGCTACGGCATCCGCCCCACGCTCCTGCATCCGGACAGCCGCGGCGAAATTCTGCTGCGCTCGGCCGATCCGCGCGCGGCGCCGCGCATCGTCTACAACTTCTTTTCCGCGCCGGACGACCTCCCGCGCTTGCGCGAAGGTTTCAAGCGCGCCCGCGACGTCGCCTATCAGAAATCGATGGCGCCTTATCGCGGCCCCGAGACCGCGCCCGGCGAAAACGTGAAGACCGACGCTGAGATTGATGCTTGGATCAGGCGCACGGCGATCACCGCGCATCATCCCTGCGGCAGCTGTGCCATGGGAACGGGACCCGACACGGTCACCGACCCGCAGCTCCGCGTACATGGGGTGGAACATCTGCGGGTGGTCGATGCCTGCGTGATGCCCGATCTCGTCTCCGCGCACATCAATGCCTGCGTGCTGATGATCGCGGAGAAGGCGGCGGACCTCATCCGCAACAAGCCGCCGCTTGCACCCGACTATGATGCTTAGCGAGTAGCCCGCATGAGCGAAGCGATATGCGGGATCCCGGATGTCGCTGGCGCTCATCCGGGCTACGAATTCTGAGTCTACCGCCCGAACGCGGCTTTGGCGCGTTCGCGCACCGCCGCCGGAGTGTTCAGGCTTTGCGCGACCAGGCGCTCGAGCTGCTCGCCCGGCAGCGGGTCGAGCTCCACCTTCAGGCGTTGGATCTCGGCGACGAAGTCCGGGTCCTTCACCATGGCTTGGAAAGCGGCGCGCAGGGCTTGCGCGTGTTCCGCAGGAATTCCAGGCGGAGCAAGCAGGGAGCGCCCGATCGCGCTGCCGCTCGCATAGAGCGCGAAGACTTGCTTGTCCTCGGGGGTATCGCCGATCTCGCCCAAGCTCGGCGTGTGCGGCAGTTCGGCAATCCGCTCCGGCGTCGTCTGCAGAATGATCCTGATCTTGTTCTCGCGCAGCCACGCTTGCTTTCCCACCTTCACTGCTGCCCACGACGAGGAGGCGCCGTCGACCTCGCCGCGCTCCATGGCCAGCATCGCCTCGGTCGAGGCGGGATAACCACTGACGAGCTTGAACTTGGTGCCGATGACCGCGTTGAGCAGCCGCGGCACGGTCTCCGCGATCGATCCCGGGCCGGTGCCGGCGAGCGAGGTCTCCATGCGCTTGGCGTCCTCGAGCGACTGCACTTTAGCGGTGTGCCACTGCATGAAGACGTTGTTGCTGGTGGCGACGCGCCCCAGGTAGGTGAACTTCCCCGCGTCGTACTGAACAGCGGGATTGGCCAGCGCCTGTTCGAGCGCCGCCGATTCGACGATCACGCCGAGCGCCGTCCCATCCTTGGGCGCGAGCCCGTAGAGATAATTCGCCGCCTTGAGGCTGCCCGCGCCCGGCATGTTCTGTGCGATGACCGTCGGCTGGCCGGGAATGTGCTTGCCGAGATGGCGCGCGACCATGCGGCCGTAGAGATCGTAGCTGCCGCCGGCGGTGTAGCCGATGACGATCGTGACGGTGCGGCGCGCAAAGAATTGCTCGACCTGCTCGGCGCCGCTGGGGTTGGTCGAAAACAGCAGAAGGAGGAGAATTGAGCTGCGATGCAGGACGGATTTTCGTGACACGGCGCGCCTCTGTTCACGGACGAAACATCACCGATTTGCTCGGTATCACCCCTGAGAGTCCTGCATGGATGTCAAGCACGCACAGAGCTGCTGATAGCCTTCCCAGCACCTCGCCGCGACGATAATATTGCCGCATGCGCTCGATTGAGCCGGCGCTGGCCGCAAGCTGCCGCGCATGACAATTAACGGAGGAACCCCATGGCCCGAAAGCATCCCGATGTGAGCCGGCGCAAGTTCCTGGCGGGAGCCGCAGTGGCAGGTGCCGCGACCGCGGTGACGCCCGCGCAAGGCGCAACCACGGCGCCGACTGACGCTGCGCCGCGGCGGCCCTCCGCGTTGCCGCCCACGATGCAGATGGCGGCGGCCGAGAGCGGGACGCCGCAGGAGCTGTCCTCCTCGCGCATCGGCGGCGTTCCCGGCTCCGATTTCATGGTCGACGTGATCAAGACCCTCGATATCAAATATCTGCCGTCCAATCCGGCTTCGAGCTTCCGCGGTATCCACGAGTCGCTGGTCAACTACGGCGGCAACAAGATGCCGGAATTTCTGACCTGTGCGCACGAGGAATCCGCGGTCGGCATGGGGCACGGCTACTTTAAGGTCACCGGCAAGCCGCTGATGACGCTGTGTCACGGCACGGTCGGCCTGCAGCACGCCGCAATGGCGGTGTATAACGCTTGGTGCGACCGCGTGCCGGTGATCATTGTCGGCGGCAACGATCTCGATGCCGCGCATCGGCCTCCGGGCGTCCCGACCGTTCATTCCGCGCAAGACATCAATGCGCTGGTGCGTGACTTTACCAAGTGGGACGACACGCCGGTCTCGCTGCAGCATTTCGCGCAGTCGTTCGTGCGCGCGTACAAGATCGCGATGACGCCGCCCTACGGACCGGTGGCGATTTCGCTCGACGCCGGCTTGCAACAAGAGCCCATGCGCAACGGCGAGAAGCTCTACATTCCACGCTACGTGCCGACCTCGCCGCCGCAGGGCGATACCGGCGCCGTGAAAGAGGCGGCGCGGCTCCTTGCCAATGCGCAGAACCCCGTCATCGTCGCCGATCGCGCCGCGCGCAGCGAGAACGGCGTGCGGCTCCTGGTCGAGCTGGCCGAGGCGCTGCAGGCGCAAGTGATCGACCAGGGCGGGCGGATGAACTTCCCCAGGACCCATTATCTCAGCCGTCCACCGACCGCGGTGAACAACGCCGATGTCATCCTCGGGCTCGAGCTCACCGACTTCTGGGCGACGGTGAACGCCTGGATCGACAACGGCGAGCACGGCATCGGCGTCAACACGACGAGGATCAAACCGCAGACCAAGCTCATCAGCATCAATGCCTCGGAGTTGCTCACCAAGGCGAACTACCAGGACTTCCAGCGCTTCCAGGCAGTCGACGTCGCAATGGCGGCGGATACTGAAGCGACCCTGCCGGCATTGATCGAGGCGGTGAAGACGGCGATTCCCGCCGACCGCAAGGCTGCGATCGACAAACGCGGCGAGGCGGCGAGGAAAGCCTATGCCGAGCAGCGCGAGCGTACCAAGCAGGCCGCGGCCCTCGCCTGGGATGCGAGCCCGGTCAGCACCGCGCGCCTGGTGATGGAAACCTGGGCGCAGATCAAGGATCTCGACTGGTCGCTGGTGGCATCCTCCGGCAACGTGAGCCAATGGCCCCGTCGGCTGTGGCCGATGGAGAAATATTATCATTGGCTCGGTGCGTCCGGCGGTTACGGCGTCGGCTACGGCGCGCCGGCCTCGGTCGGCGCGGCGCTCGCCAACCGCGATCTCGGCCGCTTCTCGGTGAGCATCCAGGCCGACGGCGACCTCATGTACGCGCCGGGCGTGCTGTGGACCGCGACCCACCACAAGATCCCGCTGCTTGCCGTGATGCACAACAATCGCGGCTATCACCAGGAGGTGATGCACGTGCAGCGCCTGTCCAACTTCCGCAATCGCGTGGCGAGCCTCGGCGGTGACATGGGTCCGATCGGGACGAGCATCGAGAATCCCGACATCGAGTATCACAAGCTCGCCGAGTCCATGGGCTGGTGGGCGAAAGGGCCGATCAAGGATCCGGCGCAGCTCGGACCGGCGATCAAGGAAGCGGTCGCCGTGGTGAAATCCGGCCAGCCCGCGCTGGTCAATGTGTGGACGCAGCCGCGCTAGGGAGGCCTGGTCAATGCGTGTGCTTCTTGGGTTCGGGCCGGCGGCGCTCGCCGCCGGCCTGCTCTTGAGCTGCGGCGGCGCGTTCGCCGCCTCGGCCGAGAAGGGCAAGGCGGCCTACATCCAGCACGGCTGCTGGCAGTGCCATGGCATGCAAGCGCAAGGCGGCATCGCCGGCCCCAAGCTCGCACCGGATCCCATGCCGCTCGAGACGTTCACGGCGTTCGTGCGCACCACCAATCGCGCGATGCCGCCATACGCGGAGGCGATCCTGCCGAACGAGGACCTCGCCGACATCCACGCCTATCTCGAAACGATCCCGAAGCCGGCGGATTACAAGAGCATTCCGCTGCTCAATCAGTAGCGCCATCACATGTTGTCGTCCCCGCGAAAGCGGGGACCCATAACCACCGGCCTCAGATCGTGGTCCACAGCATAAGCGCGTCTACGCGCGTCTTCGACGCGCTATGCGCGGGGATGACATGTGATCCAAGGCAATCAGCAGCAGATCGCGCTCACAAATCGAGCACCAGCCGCTCGCTCTTGCAGCCGGCGCAACAGATCATGACCTTGGTGTTGGAC
>DASQXF010000445.1:0-3050 GCA_035639895.1 Xanthobacteraceae bacterium | reverse complement strand
TATGTCAAGTTCGACAACTACACCACGTTCACGACCGGTCCCTTCAATCTCGGAAATGTCTCGCCGCGCGAGGTCAAGCTCGAGGACTACATCTGGCGCGCCGGCATGAACTACAAGCTCTGGTAAACGATCGATCGAGAGCCCCCCAAAGCTCTTGAGTGGAAAAGCCCTCGGCAAGGATTGAACCCCCGGTCGAGGGCTTTCCGTTTGGCGGGGGCACACGTGCCATTGCGTGGATTCGCTCAAGCCTTCGCCAATCAGCTCGCGCCGGAGCGATGGTCGAGCATGGCGCGCAGCGCCCCCCGAGGCACGGCCGGGCCGGACCTGCGCAGTATCCGCGGAGGCCGGGAGCGCAAGATATACGCCTTGGCCGGCTCGCCTGATTCACGGCTCGATCGGAGTAAATAAGCGAGGCCTTGGCCCGCGCCGACGCGGCACGCTGCGCGCCCTCACTTGATCTTGGATTCGCGGAACTCGACGTGCTTTTTGGCGACCGGGTCGTATTTCTTCTTCACCAGCTTCTCGGTCATGGTGCGCGAGTTCTTTCGCGTTACGTAATAAAAACCGGTGTCCGCGCTGGACACCAGCTTCACTTTGATGGTGGTGGCTTTCGCCATGGCAAGCCTCGATCGCGTTGCGTCGCGCGCACCGTAGCCGCGCGGCCGCTAATGTCAATGCGTTCGCCGCCTCACAGCATCTCGCGCCGGAAGCGCCCGCGCGGCATGCTGTAGAACGGAACCGGCAGCTCGTGCGCGAAGCCATCGGCAATGCGCGCATCGAGCTCTTCCAGCATCACGCCAGTGACCGCCGGCATGTCGAGCTCTTTCGCCTGCGCGAGCGGCATCCAAATGAGCTCGATCAATTCGGCATCGGGACCCGTGACGCCTTCGATGCGATGCGCAATCGTGCTCGCATCCATGGTGAAGAAACGCGCGTCGAAGCGGCGCGGACGGCCCGGCGGGGTAATGGCGCGACCGATGAGATGCAATTCGCCGAGATCGGGGAGGATGTTCGCCTCGGCGAAGGCCGTCCACGGTCCGCGCGGAACCTTCGTCGCTTGGCCGCGCACGCCGAGCAAAAGTCCTGTCTCCTCGAATGTCTCGCGAATGGCGGCGAGTGCGAACGCGCGCGCCTTGGCCGCAGTCGGCCGTTGCAGCCGCTTCATCAGATGCGCTTCGGTCTGTGGATGAAGCGTCCGCGCAACCGGCATGCGCCGATCGGCCGGATCGACCCGGCCGCCGGGAAAGACGAATTTCCCCGGCATGAATTTGTGGCCGTGATGGCGCTTGCCGAGCAAGACCTTGGGCACCGGCCCCGAGCGATCGACGAGGATCAATGTCGCCGCATCCTTCGGCCGCACGTAGGGCGAGGAAAGATCGCGCTCGACCTCGTTCATCCGCTGGACGAAGCGGGCCATGCGCTCAAGCCGCTCCGCGACTAGGTCCCTCATCATTTTCCTATCCGCGCGCGTCGTGGGCCGTTTCCGGATCGCGCACGGACCGGATGCTCGCGCCGCTTCGGTCGCCGGCCGCCCACGTTGTAATGACCCTCGGAGAGAATTTCGAATCGCAGCGCGCCGGCGACCGGCGCCGCCTCGACGAGCCGCACGGTGACGGAATCGCCAAGGCGGTAGGTCTGGCCACTGCGCGTGCCAATGAGCGCATGGCGGTCCTCGTGATAGCGGAAGTAGTCCGCGCCGATGGTCCGCGCCGGCACGAATCCGTCAGCGCCGGTGTCGTCCAGTTTGACGAATAGTCCGGCGCGGGTGGCGCCCGAGATGTGACCCGCAAACGTTGCGCCAACGCGATCGGCGAGGAAATGCGCGAGCAGACGGTCGAAAGTTTCGCGTTCGGCCTTCATGGCGCGGCGCTCGGCGGCCGAGATTTGCGCGCCGATTTCACCAAGCGCGGCGACGTCCTGCTCCTGCGGCAGGGCGCCATCGCCGAGGCGCAACGCGCGGATCAGGCCGCGATGGACGATGAGGTCGGCATAGCGGCGGATCGGCGAGGTGAAATGCGCGTAGCGGCGCAGGTTGAGACCGAAATGCCCATAGTTCTCCGCCGCGTATTCGGCCTGCGCCTGCGTGCGCAGCACGACCTCATTGACGAGCTTCTCAACGTCCCGGCCCTTCACGCGTGCGAGGATACGGTTGAAATGCTCCGCCCGTAGCGCGCCGCCCTTCGCAAACGAAATGTCGAGGCTTTGCAGGAACTCGCGCAGCGCGTTCACCCGCTCGGGGTCGGGCTCGTCATGCACGCGATAGATCAGCGGCACACGCGCGCGCTCGAGCGTCTCCGCGGCCGCGACGTTGGCGAGGATCATGAATTCCTCGATCAGCCGATGGGCGTCAAGGCGCTCCGGCGTCATCACGCGATCCACCGTGTTATGGGCGGTGAGCACGATCTTGCGTTCGGGAAGATCGAGATCGAGCGGCGCGCGCGCATCGCGGCCGCGCTTGATCGCGCGATAGGCCGAGTAGAGCGGTTCGAGGACGGATGCCAGCAGCGGCCCGGTGGTTTCGTCCGGCCAGCCGTCGATTGCGGCCTGCGTCTGCACGTAGCTGAGCCGGGCGGCCGAGCGCATGAGCACGCGGTGGAAACTGTGGGAGCGTTTGCGGCCGTCGGCGCCGACGACGAGCCGCACAGCGAGCGCCGCGCGGTCCTCGTTCGGCTTAAGTGAGCAAAGGTCGTTGGAGATGCGCTCGGGCAGCATCGACACGACGCGGTCGGGGAAATAGACCGAATTGCCGCGGATGAGCGCCTCGCGGTCGAGCGCGGAGCCGGGCGGCACGTAGTGGGCGACGTCGGCGATGGCGACCGTGATCACGAAGCCGCCGGGATTGTTGGGATCCGCGTCGCGCACGGCGTGCACGGCGTCATCGTGGTCCTTGGCGTCGGCCGGATCGATGGTGACCAGCGGTAGCGTGCGCCAGTCTTCGCGGCCGGCAAGCCGCGCCGGCTTTGCCGCCTCCGCCCCGGCGATTGCTGCGGCGGGAAAGACGTGCGGGATCGAATGGGCGTGAATGGCGATCAGACTGACCGCGCGCTCGC
>DASQXF010000444.1:0-7054 GCA_035639895.1 Xanthobacteraceae bacterium | reverse complement strand
CGCAGCAAAAATTTCGCCGATGAAACGGCCGGCACGAACTACGACCGCCGGCAGGTGCCAGTGGTGCGGCCGGGCGCGCCGCCGAGCCGAGGGTTAGATGCACCGGCCGATTCCAGCACGAGCAAAACACGCTCCAACGCGTCGACTTCCGATTTAATGCCAGGGAGACATCCATGACACGTGCCGATCTCACCGAGAAAATCCTCGACATCAAGCGCGAGAAGGAATGGAGCTGGAAATACATCCACGAAAAGATCGGCGGCACCTCGCCGGTGCTGCTGGTGGGCGCGCTGCTCGGCCAAATGAAGCTGACCAAGCCGCAAGCCGCCAATGCCGCGGAGCTGTTCGGCTTGTCGAAGGCGGAAGCGGCGATGCTCAACGAGGTGCCCATGCGCGGCGCCGGCGTGCCGATGCCGCCGACCGACCCGCTGATCTACCGGTTCTATGAGCTGGTGATGGTCAACGGGCCGGCGTGGAAGGCGCTGATCGAGGAGGAATTCGGCGATGGCATCATGTCTGCCATCGACTTCGACATGCAGATCGAACGGCTGCCGAACCCCAAAGGCGACCGGGTCAAGATCACCATGTCGGGCAAGTTTCTGCCGTACAAATATTACGGCAATTCCGGCAACGTGCCGGAATACGGCTACAGAGAGGCGTGAGCGGTGGCACTACGCGACCGAGCGCCGCCGTCGATACCAAGCGGCCGGAAGCGCGCGACAGCGGCTCCTCGACCGCTCGCATCATTTGTCTCACACGCGCGCTTCGGCGAGGCTCGGCGCGATCGAGGCAAACGTCGTCTTGCGCAGGTAGTACCACCACGTGAGCGCGATACAGCTCACATAAAACGCGAGGAACACCACCAACGCCAGGTGAGGACTACCGGTCGCGGCAATCGAGGCGCCAAAGCCGCGCGGGATCAGGTAGCCGCCGCACGCGCCGACTGCACCAATAAATCCGAGCGCTGCGGCAGCCTCGATACTGGCAGCCTTCATGGCGGCCGCGCGCACGGCCCCGGGGAGCCCCTTCGCCTCTCTGCGCTTCTCCTCGCGGAAGATCGCCGGAATCATCCGGTAGGTCGAGCCGTTGCCGATCCCGGTCGTGATGAAAAGGATCAGGAACATTGTCAGAAAGCCTGCGAAATTCTTGACATCCACGAAGTACATGACACCAACCGTCGCGGCGCCCATGACGATGAAGTTCCAGAACGTCACGATCGCACCGCCGATTTTGTCAGCGAGCAATCCGCCAAGCGGACGCGAGAGGGAACCCACTAGTGGTCCTAGAAAGGCGATAGCAACCGTGACCTCCGGGAATTGCGTCCTTATCAGCAGCGGAAATGCCGCGGAGTAACCGATAAAGGAACCGAACGTCCCTATATAGATGTAAGACATCACCCAGGTATGTTTGCGCCCGACGATGACCAGTTGGTCTTTGAACGTCGAGCGCGCCGAGGTGAGGTTGTTCATAAAGAAGAACGCGCCGATCACGGCGATGGCGAGCGGCAGCAGCCACATCAGCCCGGCGTTCTGAAGATAGAGCCCTTCCGCGACCGGCGTTGCCTGGTAAAGACTGATAAAGCCGAACCCCAGGAGCAGCGGCGTGAGCAACTGCACGCCGCTTACTCCAATATTTCCGCCCGCTGCGTTCAAGCCGAGCGCCCAACCCTTCATGCGGTCCGGGTAGAAGAAGGAAATATTGGCCATGCTCGAGGCGAAGTTGCCGCCGCCGAGGCCTGCCGTTGCCGCCACCAACAGCATCAGCCAGAACGGAGTGTCAGGCTGGGTCACAAAATACGCAAGCGCAAGCGTCGGAATGAACAGTACCGCCGCACTGAAAACCGTCCAATTGCGCCCGCCGAACGTCGTTACCGCAAACGTGTACGGAAATCGCATGAGCGAGCCGACCAATCCGGGCAGCGCGACGAGCTGAAACAGTTGGTCCGTCGTGTAGTGGAAGCCGGCCTGCGGCAGTTTGGTTGCGATGATGCTCCAGAGCAGCCAGATCGAAAAACCGAGATGCTCGGCGAAGATCGACCAGATGAGATTACGCTTGGCGATGGCCTTACCCGTGGAATTCCAGAACGTCTCATCCTCCGGACTCCAATCCGAAATCCAGGCCGGGTTCCGCTTGCTCATCAGGGTGTTCCTTTCCGGTTGGGATGCCTATCAGGGGGCAGCCACGCTGGTGTTGCCGTACAAAAAAGCGCCGCCCCGGCGCTGGAAGGCGCCTCTTATGGGGCGGCGTTGCCTGTCAGTCGTAATAAGACGCCGTCAGCGGTGACGGCATCGCTTCGCCGTTCGCTTTACAAGCTTCGTGCCAAGTGGGAGGTGATCGATAAAGTTTTGATCAATCAATCAGGTAGGTCACTAGAACAGGATTTCAGCGCGCCCGTCCGGAAATTCGACCTGCCGCTCCCGAAAGCATAGCTGCAAAAACTTTGCGCAGCGCAAAAAGCTCATTTCAGCAATCCCGCGGCGGTGACCACCGACTGGGCGACCTCGGCGAGCTTCTTGTTTTCGTTCATCGCGGTCTTGCGCAACAGGCCATAAGCCGCGTCTTCGGTCACGTTCTTGGCGTTCATGAGAATGCCCTTGGCACGATCGATGATCTTGCGTTCCTCCAGCGCCGTGCGCGCGCGCTCAAGCTCGTCGCGCAGACGGGCGAACGAATTGAAACGTGAGATGCAGAGATCGAGGATGTTCTTGATGCGCTCCTTCTGCAGGCCGCCGATGACATAGGCGGAGACGCCGGCATCGACGGCGGCCTCGATCGAGGCTTTGTCGCTCTCGTCCACGAACATCGCGATTGGCCGCTTCAGGGCGCGGCTCACCTCGAACATCTGCTCGAGCACCTCGCGGCGCGGCTTTTCGAGATCGATCAGGATGGCGTCGGGGTCGAGGGCGTTGACGCGCGCGACGAGGTGCGAGATCTCGCCGAGCCGTACCACGTGCGTGTGACCAGCCTCGCGCAGGGCGTCTTCCAACACCGCCGCCCGGGACGGATTCTCGTTGAGGATGACGATCTTGAGCGAGGTCTGCATGGCCACAAACGGTATTTTTCAAGCCCCGTGCCAAAGCCGCCTCACTCGGAATTTTCGAGGGAGATCAACCCGTTGGCGGCGCAGCCGGCTCGTCCGGCCCAAGACCGTGGCGCCGCGACAGTGGTGCAATCTTGGGCATGGCGCCCAGCCAGCATGCAGCGATGTCCACAGGCGTCCTTTCCGCTTTCGCGCGAATCGCGGCGTTATAGGCGCACCGGTTTTCCCGGATGCTCCGCTGAAGCATCCCCCGGCGGCGAAGCTTGCATGCGCTTCCACGCGGACCTGCACGTCCACTCGAAATATTCGCGCGCGACGAGCCGCGATCTCGACCTCGAACATCTCGCCGCCTGGGCCTCTCGGAAGGGAATCGGCGTGGTCGCGACCGGCGACTTCACGCATCCGGCCTGGTGCGCCGAGCTCAAGCAGAAGCTCGTCCCCGCCGAGCCGGGACTCTTTCGCCTGCGCAGCGACATCGAGCAGGCGGTTGCGCAGACGCTGCCGGCCGCATGCCGCACGCCCGTGCGCTTCATGCTCGAGGTCGAAATCTCCACGATCTACAAGAAGACCGACCGCACCCGCAAAATTCATCATCTGATCTACGCGCCGGACTTCGAGACCGTCGATCGCATCTCGGCGCGGCTTGCCCGCATCGGCAATATCGCGTCCGACGGGCGGCCCATCCTCGGGCTCGATTCCCGCGACCTGCTGGAGATTGCGCTCGAGTCCGGCCCGCACGCCTATCTCGTGCCCGCGCATATTTGGACGCCGTGGTTTGCGGCGCTGGGATCCCAATCCGGCTTCGACTCCATCGCCGAATGCTACGGCGACCTCGCCGATCACATCTTCGCGGTTGAGACAGGGCTATCCTCCGATCCGCCGATGAACTGGCGGGTATCGTTCCTCGACCGCTATCGGCTTACGTCCAATTCAGACGCGCACTCGCCGGGCAAGCTGGGCCGCGAGGCAACTACCTTCGACTGCGACCTCGACTACTTCGCCATCAAGCACGCATTGGAGAGCGGCCGCGGCTATGTCGGCACGGTCGAGTTCTTCCCCGATGAAGGCAAATACCACCTCGACGGCCATCGCAAATGCGAGGTGCGGCTGTCGCCGAAAGAAACGCTCGCGCACAGCGGCCATTGTCCCGTCTGCGGCGAGGCGCTGACGATCGGGGTCGAGCATCGCGTCGAGGTGCTCGCCGACCGCAGCGAGGCGCAGGCGCTGCCGCCGCAGAGCGCCGGCACGGTATCCAACCTGGTGCCGCTGCCCGAGATTCTCTCCGAGCTCACCGCCAGCGGCACGGCATCACGCGCGGTTGCACGGGGCTACAATGAGGCGATCGCCAAGCTCGGTCCTGAGCTGCCCATCTTACAGTCGGTGCCGCTCGAGGACATCGGCCGCGCCGGCTCGCCGCTGCTCGCCGAGGCGATCACGCGCCTGCGCGCCGGAAAGGTGATCTGCGAGCCGGGCTACGACGGAGAATACGGCGTCATCCACCTGTTCGAGGAGAACGAGCTCGCCCGGCTCACCGCCGGCGGACTGCTGTTCGATGCGCCGATCTCGAAGCGAGCCGCATCCGCAGCGCCAAAGTCGGTTGTGACAGCCAAACCCGCAGCCCACGAGCGCGAGACCGCCGCCCTCACGCGGCCGCGGCTGCGGCTGGTCAGCAGCCAAGCTGCATCGCCTCTCCTGTCGCAGCTCGATGACGACCAGCGCCAAGCGGCCGAAACAATCGATGGACCATTGTTGATCGTCGCCGGGCCCGGATCGGGAAAGACGCGCACGCTGACCTTTCGCATTGCCCATCTCATCGCCGAGCGTAGCGTCGCTCCCGAGGCCTGCCTCGCCATCACCTTTACCCGCCGCGCCGCCGCGGAAATGCGCGAGCGGCTGGCAGCGCTGCTTCCCGATCGCGGCGAACGGGTTGCAATTCACACCTTCCATTCCCTCGGCCTCATGATCCTGCGCGAACATGCAAGCGCGGCGGGCCTCCACCGCGGCTTTCGTGTGGCGAGCGAGACGGAGCGCGCCGCGCTCATCGCGGAGACGCTGGGTCTCGGCGCGCCCAAGGCGGAACGACTCTTGCGCGCTATCTCCAAGGAGAAGCGCACGCATCGCTCCAGCGACGGCTTAGGCGAGGCGGCGGCCTACAGCCGCGCGCTCGCGATGCGCAACTGGATCGATTTCGACGATCTCATCGCGCTCCCCCTCCGCGCTTTGACGCAGGATCCAAGTGTCGCCGCGCATTATCGCAGCCGCTGGCGATGGATCTCGGTCGACGAATTCCAGGATGTCGACGAGCAGCAATATCACCTGCTGAAACTGCTCGCGCCGCCCGCGGCAAACCTTTGCGTCATCGGCGATTCCAACCAGGCAATCTATGGCTTCCGCGGCGCCGACGCAGCGTGCTTCGGCCGATTTCGGCAGGACTATCCCGCTGCCCGGACCATCCACCTTAGGCGCAATTATCGCTCCACCGGCACCATCGTCACGGCAGCGACGCAGGTGATTGCATCCTCTCCGACCCAGCCGATCGCCGAGATGGTGCGCGACATGCACGAGCGCATCGCCGTCCAGGCGGCGCCCACGGAGCGCGCCGAAGCCGAATCGGTCGTCAAAGCAATCGAAGCGATGATCGGCGGGCACAGCTTTTTCTCGATCGACAGCGGCCGTGCAATCCGCGCGCCGGAAAGCCAGCGCTCGTTCGCCGATTTTGCCGTGCTGTACCGGACCGAGGCGCAATCGGCGGCGCTGTGCGAGGCGCTTGAGCGCTCCGGCATTCCTTACAAGAGGAACTCCCATCGCCCGCTCATGGACGAGCCGGCAGTGCGGGCGTTGTTGGCAGAACTCGGCGAGGATGGCGAGGCGACGTCGCTTGCCGATGAGCTGCGCGCCGCCGCCGAACGGCTAGCGAAACGTGGCGATGCCGGCGCGATGATCGCGTTGCAGCGCCTCGTCGCGCTCGCGCAAACGTGCGGCAACGATCGCCTGCGCGTCAAAGACGCGGCCGCGCTCGTCACCGACGCGGAGTTCTGGGACGCGGGGGCCGACCGCGTGTCGCTTCTGACCTTGCATGCCGCGAAGGGGCTCGAGTTTCCGGTCGTGTTCATCGTCGGGCTGGAGGACGGACTGCTGCCGCTCCATTGGGATGAGCCCGACGAAGCGGCGATGGCGGAGGAGCGGCGCCTGTTCTACGTCGGCATGACGCGGGCCAAGGACCGGCTGATCCTCAGCTACGCACGTCAGCGTCTTTGGCGCGGCCGCCTGCGCACGCTCGAGCCGTCGCCGTTCCTGCGCGACATCGAAGCCGAGTTGGTGAAGCATCAGCCCGCGCAGGTATGGCGAGGCAAGCCGCAGGACCGGCAGCTCAAATTGCTTTAGGCGAATGATTCGGATTCGCTACGACGCAAATTGCCCGCTGCTCACGAGCATGAGGCCGGTGCGACCTCAGCCCACAAACGACCAGTGCCGCCGCGCGTTGCCAGCACACGCACGCAAGCGCCGGATGGCAGCCGGCTCTGCAGCTTGGTCTGATCGTTGGCACCGGCCTGCGGCTCGGACCAGACCGGCAGCATGATCTTGGCGGATAAAATCGTGCCGGGAGGCGGCAGCGACGCATCTGAGATGTCGTAGCCGCTGAAATGCGGCACCCATGAGCCGGATTCGCGCCGACTGAGCGACACCCAGCCGTAGTGTTCCTTCGAGCCTGGCGCGCCAAAGACGGCAAGTGCTGCGACGTGCGCGCGCTGCGAGGCTGCGTCAGCACGCGCCGGCGCTGCTGCTCCGGACGGTGCTGCGGACTCGGCCGGATGCTCGCTCATCGCCGCACGGAAAATGACACGCGCCTCGGGATCGGCCTCCCCGCAAAGCGTGTCGAATTCCGTGACGTCCTTCTTGAGCAAGCTGCGCTTGGTTTCGGGCGGAACGTTTCTTTCCATGACGCCGATGATGTCACTGCGCAGCCTGTGGCACTTCACGTCGGTCGAAAAATAGCTTTGGTATGCCGCGAAG
>DASQXF010000443.1:0-8483 GCA_035639895.1 Xanthobacteraceae bacterium | reverse complement strand
CGTGGCGTATCCGTCGCTTGCAGAAAACGATGTCCACGCGAGCGCGATGAGCGCGCTGGTAAATCGCACCATGTCGCCTTCCCTTCCGCGTTGCTCCCGAATGGAGTTTGACTCACCTCGTCGGCCTGAACCGGCCTTGCCTCGTAACGAGGTCCGGCGATTGCCGCAGCTGGGTGCGCCGAGCATAACCGGCAAGACTTACGTCAACCTGAATGGTGGTTTGGGTCCGCCAACGATTCACTGCTGCGCGCCGAGATCACAATGGCTCGGTGTGTTCCCCGCGCGGCGGCTCACATGGTCGGGTTGGCGTAGCGACCGCCGAGCGCGTGCAGGCCGTAAGCGGCGCCGGCGATGTCGAAGTTAAACGAGAAGTGCTGGTTGATGGCGAGCACGTCCCGCAAATGCCGCTGCAGCGGGTCGCGGGTATAGAGGCCTTGCGCGCCATAGCAGGACCACAACGTCTCCACCGCCTCGCGCGCCTGGTTGACCGCGAAAGCGGAATGCGCGCGGAAGCGCAATCTGGTGTCGAGATCCAGCACCTCATTGCGCTCTGCGGCGTCCTGGAACGCGATCGCCGACTGGCGCAAGAGGCCACGCGCCGAATCGATCAGGCAGCGCGCGCGAGCGACCTTGATCTGCACGGCCTGGAAATCCGCCACGCGCGCGCCGGTGTAGGTGCCGCTGCGCTTGGCCATCGCCGCGAGGAACAGCTCGAGCGCGCCTTCGGCCGCGCCCAACGCCGCCGGCGCCAAAGGATGGCTCGAGGCAGCGACCAGCGGGATGGCAAACAGCGCACCGGCGTTGAGCGCGGCGCCGGGATGCTCACGCCCGCCGCGGCAGCGCAGGAGCGGCAGCGCCCGGCGCTCGGGCACGAACAGCTCGCGCACCGCGACATCCTTGCTGCCCGTGGCCGCCATGCCCATGGCGTACCAGGTATCGATGATCTCGTAGTCGGATTTGGGCACCAGGCACAGCCGCCAATCGACGGGCGCGCCACCTTCGTCCTCGTAGACGGTGACGGCCAGCATGTTCCACTCCGAATTGTCGACCGCGGAGGAGAACGGCCATCGCCCGTTGACGATGAAGCCGGCCGGTGCCTTGCGCCCGCGGCCGGCGGCGAGCGCAATGGAGGATGCGATCAGCGCATCCGGATTTACGTCCCACACTTCGCGCTGGGTCTCGGGCGCGTAATAACCGAGGATCCAATGGTGACAGGCGACGTTTCCCACGTTCCAGGCGGTGGACGGGCAGCCGCGGGCAAGCTCCGCCGGGATGTCCACGACGGCGACGAACGCAAGCTCCATCCCGCCGAATGCCTTGGGCTGGTGAAACCGGAACAGCCCGCTCTCGTGCAGGAGCTGCTCGTTCTCGCGAATCAGCATGCGGGCGTCTTCGGCGCGCTGGGCGCGCTCGCGCAAGATCGGCACGATGTCCCGCGCCCGCCGTACTGCCTCGTCGTAATCGACGCCCGAGAAATCGCGCCGCACGCGCTGCGGCAGCGTCCCCACGGAAGCAGCTTGCTCGCTCGCGCCCACGTCTGCCTCTCCGAGCGGGTTCTGCATGGAAATCATGCCGCCACGAGACGAAAGCTTTCCCACTGCGTCGCCGCCCCTCGCAACACCGATGGCCAGCCGGCGCCGTGTTGATGTTGGCCCGGCTCGATCAGACGTCCAGCAAAGGCGAATTCGGCGGCATTTGCGGCGAACGGATAAGGCGACACCTCGTAGACGCCCGGGTGACGTGGTCGAATGGTCACATTCACGTCTTCTCGCGCATTCGCCGGCACATGTTCGAATGCCTGCTCAGCACGCTGGCTCGGGTGTGTGCGGTTGAAATAAAGCGCGAGTGTGTCGAAAAACTGCAGCTGCTTGTAATTCTGGAACAGGTGCTCTGCCTCGATCCATTTCGCGGTCTGCGCATCCTTGGCGATCTCAGCCTTCAGCCTGTCCTGCCGATCGATCTCGCCAGACAGCATCCGCTCGGCCAAAGGGCGATCCACCGGCGGAATTTTGTCGATCAGAACCAGCTTCGATAATCCGTAGCGCCCGTTGTAGAGCCCCCAACTGTGCATGCTCGACATCAGCCCGCAGTAGGGATGGTGTCGCTCGTTGAAATCGGGCGATCGTCGGCTGGTGACCGTGATGTACTTCGCGGGTGTCTCGATCAGATTGTATGGCAAACCGGTCGTCTCGTCGGTCACCGGATCGCGGTCAAACTCGGCCCAGCCCGCGTCGTGGTGAGAGACGACGTAGAACATCAGTTCGTCAGGCCAAGCCGGCTCGAAGCGATCATTGCCGAATGCGCGCGCGAACTGGTCGGACAGCGCCGTATGCTCGTGCATCATCACCGCCAAGCGGGGCTCACCTGCCGGTGCGGTCTGAATGATCATTGTCAGGAACCCTTCAGCTCGGCCACCGCACGCGCGGCTTCCGCGATCGCGAGATGCGCATAGGCATCGCCGCCCGCGTCGGAATTGGCGATGGCGACGCGACCCGCCTTTTGCCGGGCGCGCTCCAGCACGCTTTCATAATCATCCTCGTCAAAGAGCGAGTTCGCGACATAGCCGTAGCCGTGCGGCCAGCGGTTGACCGTGATCGCGGCGATGTCGCGCGCGCTGGAAAACCCTCCGGCGCCGAGCATGCGGTCGAGCTCGTCGCGGATTCTGTCCTCGAAATCCGCAAACGTCATATCGAGCAGCCGTGCCTGGCCGAGGCGAAACTGGGTGCGCGCATCGAGCCCCCGGTTGGGCGCGCCCGGAACGTGAACCAGGTGGAGGCAGATCGGCTCGGAAGGATCGCGCGGATGCTGATAGCCGCCGAGGCTGACGGGAAAATCGAGCTTGACCCGGCTGTGAAAGGACATGGGCGCGGAGATGTCGTGCACGCCGAGGTTCACCCACGCACGCCAGTCGCGCACGAGCACGTTGCTATAGACGAGCGGCGTCTTGACGTTGCGCGCGAGCGCCTCGCGTTGCGGCACCGGCAGCTCCGGCATGATATGTGGAATGATCATGTGAAAGCAGGCGAGCACCGCGTGCCGGGCCTCGATGCGGTGCGGCACGCCATCGCGCACGTAGGCCACGAGAACGCTGTCGCCGGCATTGCTGACGTCGACGCAGGTCGAATCCAGCCGAATGCGGACCGCCTGTTCGTCGCGATCGAGCTTGCCGTAGTCGAACGCCGCCAGCACCACGTCATCCATGGTATGGCCGCGCGCAACATCGGGAACGAGCGAACGCACCAAGAGGCGAGCGAGCGAGGCGTTGCCGTCGGGAAAGTGATAGATGTACCGCTCCCGCGCCGAGACGCGCGGCGGCAGGCCCAAACCGTCGAAACCGGGATAACCCAATTCGCGGGCGTCGGCGGCCGGCACGGCATCGCAACCGAGCCCGAAGAAACCGAGCGTGCGGCCCTGAAAGCAGTTCGCCACCTCCTCGCTGCAGCCGCATAGCCTAGTGAGGTAGTCGCGGTAGCTCGTCCGCTTGAGGATTTCTCGCTTCTCGTCCGCCGTCTTGCCGGCGAGCGGATCGCGCGCCCCGTCATAGAGCGCGAGCAGCTGTGCCTTGCTCGCGGCCGAGATGGGAAAGCCAGTCACGAACTCGGAGCGCGGCTTGGCGTTGGCGAGCCGGCGCGCGACCTCGTCGGTACCCGCGGTCGGCGGTTCGCCCGCCACGAGCACGTCGCGGCCGAAGGCTTCGCGCGCAAAGAAGATGCCGCGCGCAAGCCCGAGCGAGGAATAGAGCGTGCGATCGAACGCGGTCTCGAAGCGCGCGATCTGGACTCCGAGCTCGCGCAACAGCCCTTTTGCGACCTCACTGTAGTTCGTGTTGGGAGAGTCGATGGATTCGCTCCCGCCATAACCGATCACAAGTCGGCCATCGAGCGTGAACTCGTTGCGCTTGGCGTGGCCGCCGAAATCGTCGTGGTTGTCGAGCACGAGAATGCGAGCGGACGATCCGGCGGCGCGGCGATAGAAGAATGCGGCGGCCAAGCCGCTGATGCCGCCGCCGACAACGACGAGATCGTAATGCTCCTCGATCGGCAGTCGGTCGAGAGCAAAGCGCGTGCCTTGACGCGCCTGCGCGTGCGCGGTCTCGAACGATCCCGGGTGCTGCCCGCGCAGTCCGGTGAGCGCCGGCGGGTAGCGCGCGGGCTCGGCCGCGATCTGCGCCGCAGGCGTCACGCCAGCGGCGATGGTCAGGGCCACTCCGTTGAGGAAGTCGCGGCGCGAAATCGGGGACATAGCCAATCGGAATGCGCTCGCGGCTTTGATCGACGAGAGGCGCGACGGCCATGCTGCCGTCACCACGATAGAGTCGCGATTCTGCCAGCAAGAGAAGATGAAACGCAAGGCGCGCGACAGGCCGCCTTGCGGATGCAAGCCGTGGCCAGGGAATATGCAGGCGAAATTCGTGTTATGATGGCATTGCCAGGACGAGGGAGGAACGCCCGTGAATCAGGACATCATCAATCTTTACGACCGCTTCACCCACGGTGGAATGAGCCGGCGTCAGTTTCTCGACCGGCTCGCCGAGCTTGCGGGTTCGACCGCGGCCGCCGCCGCACTGTTGCCGCTGCTGCAGAACGACTACGCGCGCGCGGCGATCGTGTCTGCGGACGACGGCAGACTCGCTGCCGAACGCGTCACCTACGATTCGCCCAAGGGCAAGATCAACGGCTATCTCGTGCGCGGCAAAGCCATGGGCAAGCGGCCCGTCGTGATCGTCATTCACGAAAACCGCGGCCTTAACGCGCACATCGAGGACGTGGCGCGCCGCCTGGCGGTGGAGGGCTATCTCGCTTTTGCGCCCGACCTTCTGTCGGTGAATGGCGGCACGCCGCCCGAAGAGGACAGGGCGCGCGAGCTTCACGCCAAGACCGAGCGTGAAGATATGATTGCCGCGGCGCTCGCGGCCGTCCCGTTCATGCAAAAGCACGCGGAATCGACCGGCAAGGTCGGCGCCGTCGGCTTCTGCTTCGGAGGCGGCGTGGTCAACCGTATGGCGGCGGGCAGTCCCGATCTCGCCGCCGCGGTGCCGTACTACGGCGCGCAGGTCCCGGTCGAGATGGTGCCTGCGATCAGGGCGCCGTTGCTCCTGCACTACGCCGAGAATGACGAGAACATCAACAAAGGCATCGCGGCGTACGAGGCAGCGCTGAAGAACAACAACAAGAAATATACGATCTACATCTATTCCGGCACTCAGCACGCCTTCAACAACGACACCGGTGCGGCGCGCTACAACAAGGCGGCGGCCGATCTCGCCTGGAGCCGAACGCTCGCCTTCTTCGCGGAGAATTTGGGCGCGCCGCCGAAGGCTTCGTGAAGGCACTCGTTCAGCGGGACAACGACGGTGGTGCCGCATCGTCCCCTCCCGCGCTTGCCGGGATGGGGAATCATATACTGACAAGTGCGGCCCTCGAGGTGGCGTGCAGGGTCGCACAGGTCTATCATTATCGGCATGACGGCTGCGACAGGGTGGTTGATTTTCCGCATCTTGCGATGGGCGCTCTGGCTCGCCTCCATTGGCTACTACTTCTATTTTTGGATTGGTCCGGAGAGGCACCTCGACCAGTTCGGCCACCTCACGTACGCCACCGAAGCCTTCATGTTTGGACTCCCCTTGGCGGCCATCTTCATGGGCTTTCTTGAAATGATGATGCGAGAACGAGCCGGCCTTCCGAGGCCGACGTTCGGCTGGGTGACACGGCCGCAGGACTTGCCCGCACCAAAGAGCGATCGGGGCCCGAGAGATCAATGATCAGCGCCGTGCGCGCGCTCGCCGGGCAGGGTTTTGCGTTTCGGCGAGCGCCTCGATCAACGCGGTTGCTGTGCGCAAGAGGCGGCCGTCGCGACCGAGCGGGCCGACGAGCTGCGCGCCGAGCGGCAGCCCCGCTTCGCCCGTAAACAGCGGCAGCGACAAGGCCGGCAAACCGGTCAACGTCCATAACGTGCAAAACGCGGGATCGCCGGTCGAGCCGAGCCCCTTGGGCGCAACGCCGGGAGTCGCCGGGGTGAGGATCGCGTCATAGGTATCGAAAATCTCGGCAACGCTCGCGGCGTAGCGCGGCACCTTTGCCAGGGCGCCGAGATAGTCGACCGCGGCGACGCCGCGCCCGTGCGCGAAGAGCTTGCGCAGCGCTTCGCTCGGCTCATCACGGGCGACAAACGGCGCGAGGTTGTGCGCCATGTCGGTCGCCATGATAGTGCGATGGATCTCCCAGGCTTCCGTCCAAATCTGCGGAAGATCGACCGACTCGATTGACGGGCCGAGCGCGGCTGCGAGCTCTTCGAAGGCGGCCTTGGTCTGCGCATCGGCTTTGTCCCACACCGGCGTGCGCACGAAAGCAAAACGCGGCGGCAGCGGCGGCGGCTCGCGCTGCAACGCGCGGAAATCGGGCGCGGCGAAAGGCTCGCTGTCGGGGTCGGCCGGATCATGGCCGGCGATCACCTCGAGGATCAGCGCAAGGTCGGGAAGCGAGCGCGCGAAGACTCCGATGTGGTCGAGCTTGCGCGATAGCGGAAGCACGCCGGCGCGCGAGACGAGGCCATGCGTCGGTTTGATCGCGAACACGCCGCAGAACGCGGCCGGGCGGATAACCGAACCGTTGGTTTGGCTGCCGAGCGCGAGCGGCACCATCTGTGCGGCCACCGCCGCCGCCGATCCCGACGACGAGCCGCCGGGCGTGCGCGAATGATCGTGCGGGTTGCGCGTGGGCCCGGGATGGAAATAGGCGAACTCGGTGGTCACCGTCTTGCCGATGATCACGGCGCCTGCGGCGCGCAACTTGGTCACGACTGTCGCATCCTCTCGAGGCCGGCGGCCGGCGACGAGCGGCGAGCCGCACTCGGTCGGATAATCGGCGGTATCGATGATGTCCTTGATCGCGACCGGAATGCCGTGCATCGGCCCGATCGAGTGTCCCTCCTTGCGGCGCTCGTCGAGCCTGCGTGCTTGGGAGAGCGCATGCTCGCGGTCGAGATGAACGAACGCCTTGATCTCTCCATCGAGCGCCTCGATCCGCTCGAGGCAGGCACACACATAATCCTCGGCGGAGACGGCGGCGCGGGCGATTTCCGCCGCTGCCTCGGTCGCGGTCAATTTGACGAGCTCGTCGGTCATAGCCTTTTGCGCGGAGCTTTGTGCCTCATCCGCCGTAGAGATAATTCGGCAGCCAAAGCGTCATCCCAGGCCACACATACATGATCACCATGCAGACGATGACGATGAGCATGTACGGCATCATGCCCCCGAAGATCTGATTGAGCGTGACGTGCGGCGGCGACACCCCTTTGAGGTAGAACGCCGACATCGCCACGGGCGGCGACAGGAATGCCGCCTGCAGGTTCACGAAGACGAGCGTGCCCCACAGGACGGGGTCAATGTTGAAGTGCTTCAGCAGCGGCAGGAAGATGGGAACGAAGATGACGATGATTTCAGTCCATTCGAGCGGCCATCCCAGCAGGAAAATGATCGCCTGCGAGAGGATCATGAACTGCACGGGCGACAAGTTCAGCGACAGCACCCACTGCTCGACCAGCGCCTGTCCTCCCAGAATGGCAAACACTCCGGAGAACAGCGCCGAGCCGACGAACAGCCAGCACACCATTGCCGTCGTCTTCGCGGTCAAGAACACCGCCTCCTTGGTGCGTTTCCAGTCGAGCGTTCGTGCCTGAAATGCCAAGAGAAAGGCGCCGGCGGCGCCGATGCCGGCGGACTCAGTCGCGGTGGTGATGCCGAAGAGAATGACCCCGAGAACGACAACCGTAAGAATGCTCAGTGGCATCACCGAGGCGGTGAGAAGCTTAAGGACCACGAAGCGATCGGCATCCATCCTCCAGTAGTAGCGAACGATCATCAGCGCCCCGAGGAGGGCGCAGAGCCCAAACGAAAAATAGAAGCCTCGCGGCGGCCCCTGTTCGGAGGGCGAGGCGGCGCGCTCCAGGCCGGGAGTCCCCAGCTGTTGGACGCCGGATATGGGGGCCTCGGCGGCCGCCTGCTGGTGAATGACGACGTACCACCACGCCAACCACAGCGTGCCGGCGACCAGCACGAATGGCACGAGCGCCACGCAAAAATTCTTGAATAGGGTCCAATAGCTGATGCGTTCTTTGTCGGCCTCGATCGCCGTGGCCCGCGAAGGCGAGAACAACGCGGAGACGAGGCTGACGAACATGTTCTTGGAATAAGCGAGTTGAAACTTTCGCATCCAGGCCGGAACCGGCACCCGGGTCAGCTCCTCCGGCAGCGTTGGAGCAATGTTCGGCTTGATCGTCGCCCAGCCGATGACATAGACCATGTAGAGCAACGCCAGAAAGAATCCGGGAAGCATCGCGGCCGCGTAGAGCTTCACCACCGACTGCCCGGCCACCGCGGCATAGACGATGATCATCACCGAGGGCGGGATCAGGATACCGAGCGTGCCGCCGGCCGTGATCACGCCGGAGGCGAGCTTGACGTCGTAGCCCGCTTTGAGCATCGG
>DASQXF010000442.1:0-2136 GCA_035639895.1 Xanthobacteraceae bacterium | reverse complement strand
CCGGACGGGTACCTCGTGCGCGGCGAGGTCCAGCGCTCGATATGCTGGCCGCGCGCCGCGATGCGCAGATGCTCGGAGGCGTTGGGTGCCATACGTGCAAGCGTCTCGCTCATGCGGCGCCCATAAACGAGCTCGGCAGGCTCGGGCCGGCCGGCGACCTCGATCCGATTGGGATCGCCGGCGTTGGCGTCGTCGATCGCCGCGATCACGTCGCTCAACCGTTTGCCGTCGTCGCTCATCCTTTTCATGCGCCTTGCCGGCTCCATTTCAGCGGGACATGCCTTCGTCGGCGAAGGCCGCAGGAGGCAGCTGCACCCGCTTTTCCGACTGCGCGAATGATAGGATACTTGGTGAGGCGACGCTGCATGGTATCGTTCCCTGAACGAGGACCGCCGCAAGCAAGGAGTGCCTGGATGTCATCCTCGAGCGACTGGGAGATGCCGCATGCCTTCCAGCCGAAACCGGAAAATTACGCCTACGACCTCGAGGCAGCGCTGACCTCGATGGTGGGGTTGCGCGCCCTCGTTCCGGCGGATGCCTTCACCGCCGAGACCCTCGGCACCGAGCGCACCGGCAATGGCGTGCTGATCCGCGACGGCGTCGTGCTCACCATCGGTTATCTCGTCACTGAGGCGGAAACGATCTGGCTGCATCTGGCGGACGGGCGCGCGGTTCCCGGCCACGTCTTGGCCTATGACCAGGAGACCGGCTTCGGGCTGGTGCAGGCGCTGGCGCGGCTTAATCTTCCGGTGCTGCCGATCGGCCAATCGCAGGCGGCGAAGGTGGGCGACTCCGTCGTGGTCGCCGGTGCCGGTGGGCGCAAGCATTCGGTGGTGGCGCGCATCGCCGCCAAGCAGGAATTCGCCGGCAATTGGGAATACGTCCTCGACGAAGCGATCTTCACCGCGCCGGCGCATCCGTTTTGGGGCGGTACCGCCATGATCGGACGCGCGGGCGAACTTCTGGGCATCGGATCGCTGCAGGTGCAACAGGCGCGTGAAAGCGGGACGCCCGAGCCGCTCAACATGATCGTGCCGATCGATCTTCTCAAACCGATCCTCGAGGATCTCCTCACCATGGGCCGGCCGAATCACCCACCGCGCCCTTGGCTCGGCCTCAACGCCACCGAGGTCGACGACAAAGTTGTCGTGGCGCGGGTGTCCACCGGCGGCCCGTCCCGGCGCGCCAATCTGCGCACCGGCGACGTCGTGCTGGCAGTGGCGGGGCAGCAGGTTAGCGATCTCGCCGGCTTTTTCCGCAAAGTATGGTCACTCGGTACAGCTGGCGTCGAAGTGCCGCTGACGATCTATCGCGACGGCCGCACCATCGAGGTCCGCATCCCCTCGGGCGACCGCAACCGCTTTCTGAAAGGGCCGAGTCTGCATTGAGCCTGCGGGTAATTCGGTACTCCGAAACTGCAGCTTCTCGGTCCGCGCAGGGCTTCGCTTTCCGCAGGTCACCCATGCCGCGGACATTTCCTGAGTTGCGGCGGTGCTCACACGCGCGACATCCTGGGGGCACTGTAATTGCGCTCAAGCCGAGGAGGGGTCATGGGCATCATCATGATCAACTGCCCTGCGACGGGTCGCAGGGTCTCCACGGGCATCGAGACCGTCGACATCGAGGAGCTTCCAGCCGTGACAGCCAAGATGGTCTGTCCCGCCTGTGGTGGTGTGCACGACTGGACCAAATCCGACGCGTGGCTCGTACCCAGCGGCGAACAATACCGATTGGCGGCGATCGCGGCGCGAGCGCTCCCGCGGCATCGCTCGCCGGGACCTTGAACGCACGCCAAGCAAAAGGGCGCGGCGTTCGCCGCGCCCTGCGCTTAGAGTCGCTTCCAGGACGTCATGTCCTCGGCTGCGGCACGATGCGGATATAAGGCTTCGGCGCTTTCCAGCCCTGCGGATATTGCTTCTTCGCATCCTCATCGCTGACCGAGCCGGCGATAATCACGTCCTCGCCGTGCTTCCAATTCACCGGCGTCGCCACCTTGTGCTTGGCGGTGAGTTGGAGCGAGTCGATGACGCGCAGCACTTCGTCGAAATTGCGTCCGGTGGTCATCGGGTAGACGAGGATGAGTTTGATCTTCTTGTCAGGCCCGATGACGAAGACGTTGCGCACGGTCTGGTTGTC
>DASQXF010000441.1:0-4116 GCA_035639895.1 Xanthobacteraceae bacterium | reverse complement strand
TCGAGGTCGACGTCGATCCGCAAAGCTTTCTTTAGCGCAAGCACGCGGGCGAACTGCACCGCACGCTCATATCGTTCGTCGCGCTTGATACGCCTTGCTGCTTGAAAGCGACACTACCTGAGCGCATTCTGATCCGGCGGGACGACATCCGAAACAATAAGCACACGGGAGGAAACTTACGAGATCACGGTCGAGGATCTCGAGGGCGCGCTGAAGAAGCAAAACATAACGCTGCAGCCGGGCGACGCCGTTATCATCAACACGGGCTGGGGCAAGTTGTGGGCCAAGGATAATGCGCGCTACGTCAAGTCATGTCCGGGCATCGGCGTCAAAGCCGCCGAATGGCTTATTGCCAAGGATCCCATGCTGCTCGGCTCGGATAACTGGCCCGTCGAGGTCGCGCCCAACCCTGATGCGCAAGTTTCGCTGCCGGTCCATCAAATCGCGCTGGTGGTGAATGGCGTGCATCTACTCGAAAATCTCAAGCTCGACGAACTCGCGGCCAAGGGCGTCTACGAGTTTGCCTTCATCATGGAGCCGCTGAAAATCCAGGGCGGCAGCGGCTCGACCGTTGCGCCGATCGCGGTGCGATGATCATGCGCGGCGTGCGCGGGCGAAACCTGCGCACGCCATTGAGCGAGGAAGGCCGGACGCACCGACGTGATTGGTAGGTCACGGACCAACTACTGCTCGATCGGAGCGGGCTGTGACGACCGCGCAGTGGATGCGAGCAGCACGCAAGCGGCGGCGGCCAAGATGAGCACGGAGCCGACGACGTCGGCAACGCTCGGCCGCTCACCCAGGACCAGCACGGAGCCCACAATGCCCACGACAGGAACGCTCAGCACGCCAAGCGATGCGGCCGTCGCCGGCAGCCTGCGGACGATCTCGAACCAAAGCAGATAGGCGAACGCGGAACCGACGAGAGCGGAAAACGCCAGCGCCAAAAGCGCGCGCGGATGCACGGGCCACAGATGCGGCGAGCCTTCGAACATGAATAGGCCGGCGACGGTGACGACCAGCCCGACGAAGAGTTGCCATACCACCACCGCCATTGGATCGGCGTCGATGTGCGCCCATTTCAGATAGACCGTACCGGCGGCCCAGCTCACCGCCGTTGCCAGGGCAAGAACAACGCCGATCAGGTCGCTCGATCCGATCAGCGGATAGGCCAGTACCGTCAATCCAATGATGCAAAGCAGGAGCGAAATGCCGCGCGCGGCGTTCAACCTCTCGCCGAGGACGGGATACGCCAACAATGCGGCCCAGATCGGCATCGTATAGGTGAGAACCGCCACTCGCGACGTTGCGGTCGCGAGTTGCGCGAAAGCGGCAAAGAGCGTGAAGCACGCGATGTTGAGGCAGCCCGCGACGACGAGATGTGCCCACGCGAGGCCGCTGTGAACTCTGATAGTGCGACGCTGCATGAATGCGAGTGCAAACAGCGTAACCGTTGCAAGTCCGGAGGTGCCCGCCCGCATGCTGAACGGCGGGATCTCGTTGAGCGCAATCTTCAGCGCCGGCCAGCTCAAGCCCCAAGCCAGGCTCACCGCGACCAGCATCACGCGGGCCGAGCGGTCGGCGGATTGCTGCGGGGAGGCAGATGGCACGTTGCGGGTTCCGGCGGGCCGAGAGGAGAGCAGACTTGTGTAGCACCGGCGCTCTCTGCTCGCGCAAGGGCTACGGGTCGGCAAAAACGTCGGTCTGACGGACATTTCGTCATGTTGCACCGCAGTTGACGGTGTGTTACGCAACCGCGCGATTTTCGCGGCGCTTTCGGGGGCGCGCCGGCGCTCTCCGCGAAGATGCGAAGTCCCATGAATACCAAGGGCTTGGAGCCCACCGTCTGCGACGGTGCCGAGCCCTTGGAATTGCCGAAAGAGCATTCACGTGGCAGGCGAAGATGCAATCGTATCGGGCATGGCGGGCCGCTACGCGACCGCGTTGTTCGAACTCGCGCGCGAACAGAACGCCATCGACCGGACCAAGGTGGATCTCGACCGCTTTGAAGCGCTCGTCACCGAGGTCGCTGATTTGGCCCGCCTGCTCAGGAGCCCAGTGTTCTCCGCCGAGGAGCAGACGCGCGCGCTCTCGGGTGTGCTTGACCGGGCGGGTATCGATGGGCTCGCCGCCAATGTCCTCAAGCTGCTCGGCACCAACCGGCGACTTTTCGCGGCACTGGACGTGGCGCGCGGCTACCGGGCGCTGGTCGCCAAGCACAAGGGCGAAGTGAGCGCCGAAGTGACGGTCGCGGAGCAACCGAGCGAGGCGCAGCTTGCCGCGATCAAGGATGCACTCGCCGCCGTGACCAAGAAGGATGTGCAGATGAAGGTTAAGGTCGAGCCTTCGATCATCGGCGGCCTCGTGGTCAAGCTGGGCTCGCGCATGGTCGACAGCTCGCTGCGCACCAAGCTCAATGCGATCAAGGTCGCGATGAAAGAGGCCCGTTGATGGACATCCGCCCCGCCGAAATCTCGGCAATTCTGAAAGAGCAGATCAAGAATTTTGGCCAGGAGGCCGAGGTCACCGAGGTCGGCCAGGTGCTCTCGGTCGGTGACGGCATCGCGCGGGTCTACGGGCTCGACAACGTTGAGGCCGGCGAGATGGTCGAGTTCGAGAACGGTGTGCGCGGAATGGCGCTCAACCTCGAGATCGACAATGTCGGCATCGTGATCTTCGGCGAGGACCGCGAAATCAAAGAAGGGCAGACCGTCAAGCGCACGCGCGCCATTGTCGACGTTCCCGTCGGCAAGGGCTTGCTCGGTCGCGTGGTGGACGCGCTCGGCGATCCGATCGACGGTAAGGGCCCGATCGAAGCCGACGAGCGCAGACGCGTCGACGTCAAGGCGCCGGGGATCATCCCGCGCAGATCGGTGCATGAGCCGATGGCCACCGGGCTCAAGGCCATTGATGCACTCATTCCCATCGGCCGCGGCCAGCGCGAGCTGATCATCGGCGATCGCCAGACCGGCAAGACTGCGATTGCGCTCGACACCATTCTCAATCAGAAGGCGCTCAACGCCACCGAGGACGAGAAGGTCAAACTGTATTGTGTCTATGTGGCCGTCGGCCAGAAGCGCTCGACCGTGGTCCAGTTCGCCAAGGTGCTGGAGGAGAACGGCGCGCTCGACTATTCGATCATCGTCGCGGCGACGGCCTCCGATCCGGCGCCCATGCAATTCCTCGCGCCATTTTCCGGCTGTACGATGGGTGAGTATTTCCGCGATGGCGGCATGCACGCGGTGATCGTCTACGACGACCTCTCGAAACAGGCCGTCTCGTATCGCCAGATGTCGCTGTTGTTGCGCCGGCCGCCCGGACGCGAGGCCTATCCCGGCGACGTGTTCTATCTGCACTCGCGGTTGCTCGAGCGCGCCGCCAAGATGAATGAAGACCATAAGGCCGGATCGCTGACTGCGCTTCCCGTCATCGAGACGCAGGCGAACGACGTGTCCGCGTACATCCCCACCAACGTCATCTCGATTACCGACGGGCAGATCTTTCTGGAGACCGACCTGTTCTATCAGGGTATCCGCCCGGCGGTGAACGTCGGCCTCTCGGTGTCACGCGTCGGTTCCTCTGCGCAGACCAAGGCGATGAAGAAGGTCGCCGGCCGTATCAAAGGCGAACTCGCGCAATACCGCGAGATGGCGGCGTTCGCGCAGTTCGGCTCCGACCTCGATGCCACCACCCAGCGTCTGCTCAACCGCGGCGCCCGGCTCACCGAATTGCTCAAGCAGCCGCAGTTTTCTCCCCTCAAGATGGAGGAGCAGGTCGTCGTCATCTATGCCGGGGTCCACGGCTACCTCGATCCGATCCCGGTCGAACGGGTGCGCGCCTTCGAAGAAGGCCTGCTCGGTCTCATGCGCACGCAGCATCCGGACATTCTGACGGCGATCCGCGACAGCCGCGATCTCGACGATGCCACCGCGGCCAAGCTCAAAGCTGCGATCGACGAGTACGCGAAGACGTTCACGTGAGCACAAGAGACAAGACGGAGGATAGACGCCAGATCACCGATAATTGACGGCTGCGCGCGTCGTTCGAATCGCCCGTTCCGTCGCCGCTCGTTCGTTCTCTGTCGTCCCAGCTGAAATGCCTAGCCTCAAAGACATG
>DASQXF010000440.1:0-5651 GCA_035639895.1 Xanthobacteraceae bacterium | reverse complement strand
AGAGCAGCGGACCGCCTGCAATGAGTAAGGCATAGGGAAGGGCCGCCGGCACGGCGGCCGCCAGCAAGAGCACCGGAGCAACTCCGACCAGGGTCTGCGGCCAAAACTGCCGCAACGCGAGCGGCCACGGCACCTCGTGATCGTGCCGCGCCTGCGCGCCCCAATCGAGGGTGCGGCCGCACAGAAGGCGCGCCAAAAATATGGTGTGGCTCGCCCACATGATTGGAGCGACCAACACGACGAAGACGATCGTGATCATGAAGCTCGCGCTGAGCCGGACTCCTCCACCGAACAGGTGCCGCAGCTTCGCTCGCGTCAGCACGTCGATGACGGTTGCGATGTTGGGAGCAAACCACATCGCCAGCACCACGATAACCAGGGCCACTCCGGCATCCCACCGCATGAAATCGGCCGGCGTCGGCGCGAGCGCAGCCGCTGCGCTGCCGATCAGCAAGAGCCCTATCCAGGCGGGCGAGCCGAGGAACATGAGGATGGCGAACGCGAGCTGGTAGCGGCTGACGGGCCGCAAATCCGGCATGCGCAAAAAATGCCAATACTGCATGTTGCCCTGGCACCAGCGCAGATCGCGGCGGATGAATTCGACGAGCGTCGGCGGATTCTGCTCGAAGC
Source organism: Xanthobacteraceae bacterium (assembly GCA_035639895.1). Taxonomy (GTDB): domain Bacteria; phylum Pseudomonadota; class Alphaproteobacteria; order Rhizobiales; family Xanthobacteraceae; genus VAZQ01. The sequence goes on along the minus strand of DASQXF010000440.1, from coordinate 5,021 downwards.
TCGAGCCTTCGGAGGCCAGCACCCGCACGGCATAGCCGGCGCGTCGCATCAGCACCGCCTCGACCTGGTCGTGGCTGAGCACGTGGCCTTTGACCAGCGCGCGCTCATCAAGCATCGGCAGCTGACAATGGGTCATGAAGGGCGCGATGCGCACGATGGCGTTGTGGCCCCAGTACGGCCCGCAATCGCCTTGCCACCAGGCACTGCCGATGGTGTAGGAGCGCATGCTCAGCCGCATGCCGAACTGAAAGATGCGCGCAAACGGGTTGGCCGATGGCATTCCGATGACCAGACTTTGCAGGATGCCCAGCGTTGGATCGATCTGCATGATGCGCACGAGCTTGAGCACGAGCTCGACGGTCATGAGGCTGTCGGCGTCGAGCATGATTGCGAAATCGTGATCCTTGCCCCAGCGCACGCAGAAGTCACTGATATTGCCGGCCTTGAAGGCGGTGTTTTGCGCGCGCCGGCGGTATGTCACGGGGATCCGGCCGCGCCATGCTGCCGCGAGCGCGGCAAAACAGGCGTCCTCGGCGGCGGCGATGTGGGAATCGTCAGTGTCGCTCAGCACATAGACATGGAAGCGCTCGCCGACGCCGTGCGCCGCGAGGCCCTGCAGCATCGGCTCGATCATGCGCACGCTCCGCTCCGGCAGCTCGTTGCGGATGCACAGCAGCACCGCGGTCGATGCGGTGATCGGCTCATCCCCGCGGACGCGACCGGCGATCGGCAGGACTGCCGCCACCGGATCGCGCGCAAAGCGCATGATCAGAAGGCCAATGGTCGCGTTCCAGAAGCCGATCACGTACCAAGGCAGCGTCACCGCGAACAGCGCGAGCAGAATAATGTCGACGGCGCCGATCCCGCCCGGCGAGAGCGCGACCACGGCGAGCCAGATCAGCCCTGCCATCGTCAGCCCGACGCATAGAAAGAACAGCACCGGGCGCCACGCCGACGGAGCGGTGGGTACGGCGATCACGACCTCGTCGCGGGAAGTACAGTCATGCATGAAAGGGCTTTACCGGTCTCTGGGGGCGCTTGAGGATATAGCGCCGTGCGTACAACTCCAATGCCGCGGAAAGTGTTACGCGTGCTAGGGCGTTTACTCAAAAATCGCGATTGGTGGGAGAGACCTGATCAATCTCGCTTTGGTCCAGTTTTACGGCTTAAAGTCGGACGTCTCCTGAGGTCTGAGGGGTGCCGGAAGGCGACATTATTGCTAATCTTCGATCCACGGGAATGGATCAATGCACGCACCATATGGAGCGCCGGATGACTGAAGAACGTCCGATGATGATGGGTGCTGCGACCGTTGTTCATCGTCAGTGACATAGCCAAAAGCATCGAGTATTACCGCGACGCATTGGGCTTCAAAGTCACTTTTCAATATGGAAAGCCGACGTTCTATGCTTGCTTGTGCCGTGATGAAATCGCTCTGCACCTGCTCGCGGCGCACGAGACAAAGCAGTTACCTGGCCACGGCGGCATCTGCGTGTTTGTAAAAGATGTCGATGGTGTTTACGCCGAACTTGCCGGACGCGGGGCAAAGGTGCTCAAGCCACCGCAGAACTATGATTATGGGATGCGCGACTTCGACGTCGCAGACCCCGATGGCAACCGTCTCACATTTGGAATGGAATCCCATCCGCCGGGCTGAGGGCCGCCTTGGTAGCGAGCATATGTTGTCTGCTTTGCTCGAAAGCGGACACGCGCTAGGCATTTGTGAATACACGCGCCCTAGAGTCTTTGCCTTGTATTGCAACAGCAGCGCGCGGGCACATCTTCCTCCATACGACAAAACAAAAACGTGATGAACATGCACAGCAAAGCGCTCTGGTATGCGGGGCCCGGTCGCGCCGAGCTGCGCGAGGAGACCATTGCTGCGCCCCAGCCCGGCGAGGTGCAAGTTCGGTCCATGTTCGGCGCCGTCAGTCGCGGCACGGAGCGGCTCATCCATGCCGGTCGGGTGCCGGTGAGCGAGTACGATCGCATGCGCGCGCCGTTGATGGCCGGAACCTTTCCTTTCCCGGTGAAATATGGCTATGCCACGGTCGGCAAAGTCGAGGCCGGGGCGGCGGAACTGTGCAGCAGGATCGTCTTTAGTTTGCATCCCCACCAGAGCGTTTTCACTTTGCCGGCGGAAGCGGTCTTTCCGGTGCCCGAACATGTGCCGCCGCGACGCGCCGTGCTCGCCGCCAATATGGAGACGGCGCTCAACGCAGTTTGGGATGGAGCACCTGGGCCGGCCGATCGCATCGCCGTCGTGGGTGGGGGGCTCGTAGGGCTTCTGGTCGCCTATCTCTGCGCGCGGCTGCCTGCCGCGGAGGTTACGGTGGTCGATATCGCTTCCTCGCGCGCGAAGTTGGTGCACGCGATCGGCGCCCGCTTTGCCTCGCCGGAGGCCGTGCCGAGAGATTGTGATCTCGTGTTCCACGCGAGCGGCACGGCTGCCGGGTTGGCCACTGCGCTTCGCCTTGCTGGCGAGGAGGCGACCGTCGTCGAACTGAGCTGGTATGGAAGCGGCGAGGTCGCGGCCCCGCTTGGCGAGGCGTTTCATAGCCGACGTCTGCGGCTCGTCTCGAGCCAAGTCGGTCGGGTCGCACCGTCCCATCGCTCGCGCTGGACACACCGGCGCCGCCTCACCGCGGCGCTTGCGCTTCTCGACGCCCCGGTGCTCGATCTCCTGCTGGCGCCCATCATAAGGTTCGACGAACTGCCGGCCACATTGTCTTCGCTGTTCGGTTCCGGCGCGGACGGTGTCTGTCCGCTGATCCGGTATCCTGCGGCCGATGAAAGCGATTGAGAGTTCCCGTGTACGCGGTTGAAGTCTCCGACCAGATCATGATCGCCCATTCGTTTCGCGGCGCGCTGTTCGGCCCGGCTCAAAACGTGCACGGGGCGACCTTTGTCGTTCGCGTGGCATTTCTCGCAGAAGAGCTCGATGCGCACGGCATCGTCGTCGACATCGCGCGCGCCCAAGAGATTCTCAAAGAGGCCCTGCTGCCCCTCAATTATCGTAACCTCGACGAGCTGCAACAGTTCAAGGGCATCAACACCACCACCGAGTTCTTGACCAAGCACCTTTTCGATCACCTCGCGGCGGCGGCGCGTGCCGGCAAGCTCGGCCGCGACGGCCGCGCGCTCAAGTCGATCCGCGTGACCGTCGCGGAATCCCCCGTCGCGCGCGCGTGGTACGAGGCGTCCCTGTGGTAAGAGACGCGTTCTTCGCAATACCAGGCGACCTTGCCGCACCAACCGGCGGCTACAGCTATGATCGGCGCATCATCGCAGAGCTTCCGGCGCTGGGTTGGCGGACGGAGGTGATCAACCTTGGCGATGGTTTTCCGTATCCAACGGTGGACGCGCGTGCCACGGCCTGCGCGCGTCTATCGGCGCTCGCGCCTGATCGTCCCGTCGTGATCGACGGACTTGCCTTCGGCGTGCTGCCGGATGCCGCGGAGACACTGCGCGCGAGTCATCGGTTGGTCGCGCTGGTGCACCATCCGCTCGCACTCGAGTCGGGGCTTAGCGCGAGCGAAACTGCGTCCTTGCGCGCGAGCGAGCGCTCGGCGCTGGGCTGCGCGCGGCACGTCGTCGCGACAAGCGCGACGGTCGCGCGGGCGTTGGTCGAGGACTACGGGGTTGCGTGCGGCAGCGTGAGCGTTATCGAGCCGGGAACGGATCGCGTCTGCGTGCCGCCACGTAAGAACGCACGCGTGGTCAAATTGCTCGCGGTCGGCTCCGTGATCCCACGCAAGGGTTATGATGTGCTGGTCGCCGCGCTCGCTCGACTGAAGCATTTGCCGTGGCAGCTCGCCATCGCCGGTGATTGCGGGCGCAGCCCGCAAACGCATCGCCAGGTGAAGGGTGAGATCGCCCGTTTCGATCTCGCCGACCGCATCAGCCTGCTCGGCGCCGTGGCTTCCCACCAGCTTGCGCCACTGTACGCCTCTGCGGATCTTTTCGTGCTGCCCTCGAGGTTCGAAGGTTACGGCATGGCCTATACAGAGGCCATCGCACACGGCGTCCCGGTCGTCGGCACGACAGCGGGAGCGATTCCCGACACGGTGCCGGCCTCCGCCGGCGTGCTCGTGCCCCCCGACGATATCGACGCGCTCGCGGCCGCGTTGCAACGGCTCATCGAAAACCCGGCGGATCGCGAGTGTCTCGCCGCCGGCGCCCGTGCCGCCATGTTTCCATCGTGGCCACAGCAAGCCGCCTTATTCGCCCGAGTCCTGGAAAGCGTCGGATGAGCGAATACTCCACAGAGTGGCTGGCATTGCGCGAACCTTATGATCTCGCCGCGCGCAACGCCGTAGTGCTCGAGAGCGTCGCCAGGACTTTCGTCGGGCAGGCCGCAATCTCCGTGGTCGATCTCGCTTGCGGCACCGGCGCCATGCTGCGGGCACTGGGGCCGCATCTTCCCTCGCGCCAGAGCTGGAATCTGGTCGACAACAACCTCAGCCTTCTGGCGCGGGCGTCCCCATCCGGAAGTCCGCCACATCTGACCGTCACCACCACGACCGTCGATCTCGCGCACGATCTCGAGCGCGTGCTGGACGGTCCGGTGGATCTCGTGACGACATCGGCGTTGCTTGATCTTGTTTCTCCTGAATGGCTCGATCGTCTCGTCGTCGAGGTGGCGGCGCGACGGCTGCCGTTCTATGGCGCCCTCACCTATGACGGCCGCGCCGTTGCCGAACCGCTGGTGCAGCATGATGTCGAGCTCCTGGCGGGATTCAATCTCCACCAGCGCACCGACAAGGGCTTCGGTCCGGCGCTCGGCCCCAGCGCGGGGCCGCGTGCCGCCCGACGGTTCGAGCAACTCGGTTACGTCGTTGTGGAGGGGCACTCCGACTGGCTGTTCGGGCCCGAGGATCGCGACATTCAGGAGGCGCTTTTTGCCCACTGGGCCGAGGTCGGGACGACGACGCTGTCGTCGCACGAGATCGCGGGATGGCTCGCCCAGCGACGGCGCCATCTAGCGGAAGGGCGTTCGAGGCTGCGCGTCGGTCACGTCG
>DASQXF010000439.1:0-3424 GCA_035639895.1 Xanthobacteraceae bacterium | reverse complement strand
GTCGCGATGCGCGCCGCGCGCTCGCGCAGGCGCATCGCCTGATATTTCTCCACCCCGACATCAACAGCAAGGATGGCAGCGAAGATCAACGCCGCGACGGGCAGCAGGATCCCTACCCCGCGCCACAGGCTCTCGCCCAGGCGGATCGGCGCGCGTGCAGCCGCTGCCGGCGTCACCGGCTGGGTGGTGACGCTCCGTCGCGGCTCGGCATGAGGCTCGGCTTGGACCTGAGGCAAGTCCGTTGCCGCCAGCGTGCCTTGCCGCATCTCGAAGCAGCGCGGGGCGCGTTTGGCGAGCTTGAGGTCATGGGTGACGAGGACGAATCCGAACGATTCCGTTCGCTGCAAAGATTCGAGCAGATCGATGATGTCGGTTTCGGTGTCCTCGTCGAGGTCGCTCGTCGGCTCGTCAGCGAGCAATAGCGGCGGCGCATTGATGAGCGCGCGCGCGACGGCAACCCGGCGTTGCTCGCCGCCGGACATGCTGCCTGGGTAAGCATGCGCGCGATCCGCCAAGCCGACGCGGGCGAGCAGCTCGTGCGCCCGTGCATAGGCGTCTTGGGCCGCCATGCTGCGACCGAGCAGCGCCGGAACGGCGACATTGTCCGCCGCGGTCAAGTTCGCCAACAGGCTCGGGAACTGGAAGACGAAGCCGACCTGGCGGGCGCGAAATATTGCGCGCTCCGTTTCCGACAGCGTCCAGACATCGGTGCCATCGAGAAAAAGCTTCCCCTCCGTCGGCTTGGTCAAAGCGCCGAGCATGGCCATCAGCGTCGACTTGCCCGAACCGGAGCGGCCGACGACCGAGATGAACTCGCCGCGCCGCAACTCGAGATTGGCGCCGCGCACGGCCGCGTAGCCGGAGGCGGCGCCGTATCGCTTGGTCAGACATTGCGCCGAAAGCGTCATCGCGCTTCCGCTTGAATGAGCGCGTAGGGCTCCATGCGCCGCACCCGCCAGGCGGGCAAGAAGGCGCCGAGGAGACCGAGGGTGACCGAGAACGCGATTGCCAGGAGCGCGCCGGCTTCGAGCACGGCGGCCGGCGGCCAGGAGAACGGCACGCCGAGCAGCGCGAAATAGAAGCCGAGCGAACGGGCAAACGTCAGCAATACGGCGGCGCCGAAGGCGAGACCAGCCAGCCCGCCCAGGCCGGTGATGACGGCGGCTTCGGCGAGAATGATGGTCATGATCTGATTGGGCTTTGCCCCCATCGCCCGCAACAGGCCGACCTCGCGGTAGCGCTCTTGCACGATCGCGGAGAACAACAGCGCAAGAAGGATCAGCAAGGCGGCGAGCTCCAACGCCGTGAACACCGCCATGCCGATGAGCAGCGTACTCAGCGCCTGCCGTGACGAGGTGAGCACCCCGTTGCCTTGGACGATCTTCACGTCGGCAAGCCCGGCAAGGGCAAACTTGACGTCTTCCATTTTGGCTGCCGGCGAGAGTTGCAACAGAAAGGCGGAAACGCGGTCGAGCTGGAGGTCTCCCGAGCAGACCGCGGCATGGCTCATACGAGCCACGGCCGGCGTGTCGTCGACTTTCGCGGGCGCTGCCGATTTGGGCCGCGCGTCCGACCGGCGGCAGAAGGAAACAATTTCGGCGAGCGCGTCGAAGCTGAGAAAATAGGATTCGTCGAACGGGCCGACGCCGGTCTTGCCGAGCCGGCCGGAAATCGACATCGGCATCCCGCAGACACTCACGGTTTCGCCGAGTCGAATGGGCAATGCGCCGCCGGCGATCAGACCTGGGCCTTCCTGCCCCGCCTCGATCCAGCTCAGCACCGAAAAATCCCGCCCCGGATCGAACGCGATCAGAGTAGCGTTATTGCCCTCGACCAGTGTTGGAACGATCCGCTGTGGCGCCACGCGCGCGACGCCCGGAATGGCCGAAATGCGCTGCGCGAGCCCGGCGGCGAGCGTCTCGTCCGTCGGCTGCACGGTGAGCAGGCTTGCGGTGATGTTCACCAGCGTCGCGCGCGGCACCACGAGGAGGTCGGCGCCCATACGCGCGAAGCTTTGCGCCATGCCCTGCCACAGCGCCCAGCCGGCAACGAAACTGGCGAAGCCGATGCCGACCCCGAGCATCACGGCGGCGCCGAGAAACATCGCGCGCAGCCGGCGGCGGCCGACGTTCTGCGCAGCCAACCGGATCAGCAGCCAACGATCGTGCCGGCGTCCCGACATGCCATTCTCCGCGGCGAATGAACCCTATTCTCCGAGGAGAACGTCTCTGGCCTCGTTGATCTTCATGCTCAGGTAAGGCGTGCCGCCGAGTTGCGGATCGAGCAGCTGTCCGAGCCGGCGGTGCGCCTCGCCGACCTCTTTCGCGCTCGCGCTCGATGGAACGCCCAGGACGTCGAGCGCTTCCTCCCGCGACATGCGAGCTTGCCCGTTGCCGCTCCCGTTCCCGGCCGCGCCGGTGAGGCGAGCATGGGCAGGCCTGTACTCGAGTTGCGGTCCGGCTTGTTCAACATAGGCGCGCAGCACGGCGATCGATTGCCGCACCAGCTCCGGATCCGGTCCTTGCCGCGGCGTCGAGAAGGAGGCAGGCACGTTGCCGAAATTCTGCGCGCCGGCGGCAAAATCGCCCCGCGGAGTGTTGAGCGGGCCGAACAGCACGCGCCAGCGCGGCGCGGCCTGAACTAATATCGGCAGCATGAACGCCGCGAGCATCATGGCAGACGTCCAGCGGTTGGTGGCGAGGAGCCATACCAGAACACCCAGCGCGAGCGCGGCAAGCGCGATCAGCGCCCATCGTCCCGAGTTGATGATCGCGCGCGGATCGGCATTGAGGATCCAGCCGCCCATCTTGACCGCTGATACGAACAGAGAGAGGGCAAGCGTGGCATACGCCACGATCGTCAAGTCCATGGCAGATGATCCTCTCTGACCGTCAACACGTTGCTCACCGCTTCTCGGCTACGCTCGGCACAGCCAAATTCTCTCGCCCCGTACTCTGTCGGCACAAACATGCGCTCGTCTATTCCTTGACCGCGCCGGTCATCGCCGAGACGTAGTGCTCGACGAAGAAGGCGTAGAGAATCACCAGCGGCAGCGAGCCGACCAGCGCGCCGGCCATGAGGGAGCCCCAGCGATAGATATCGCCGTCGACGAATTCGTTGACGATCGCCACCGGCACCGTCTTGTTCTGCGTCGAGGAAATGAAGGTGAGCGCGTAGATGAACTCGTTCCAGCACAGCGTGAAGCAGAAGATGAAGGCGGAAATCAGTCCCGGGACTGCCAGCGGCAGGACGATTTTAGTCAGGATTTGATAGCGGCTTGCGCCGTCGATCAGCGCGCACTCCTCGAGCTCAAACGGTATGGTCTTGAAATAGCCCATCAGGAGCCAAGTCGAGAAGGGGATCAGGATGGTCGGATAGGTGAGGATCAAGGCGAACGGCGTGTCGAACAGGCCGTATTGGAACA
>DASQXF010000438.1:0-2736 GCA_035639895.1 Xanthobacteraceae bacterium | reverse complement strand
CTCGCAAGGCGTGAACCAGTCCGCGCAAGGCACCGACAAGGTCAACGCCGTCATCAACTGCCACCTGGCGACCGGCCGCATCGGCCGGCGCGGCCAAGGACCGTTCTCGCTGACCGGGCAGCCCAATGCCATGGGCGGGCGCGAGGTCGGCGGTCTCGCCAATCAACTCGCGGCCCACATGGCCTTCACGCCGGAGGATATCGATCGCGTCCGCCGCTTTTGGAACGCCCCGCGCGTCGCAGCGCGCGAAGGCGCCAAGGCGGTGCAGATGTTCGACGCGATCGCCCGTGGCCGGATCAAAGCGCTATGGGTCATGGCGACGAATCCCGCGGTCTCGCTGCCGCGCGCAAGCCACGTGCGCGAGGCGCTCAAAAAGCTTGAGCTGTTCGTGGTATCCGAGAACGTGATTGCAAATGACACGGTGAATGCCGGCGCACATGTTCTGCTTCCGGCCGCTGCCTGGGGCGAGAAGGACGGCACTGTCACCAATTCCGAGCGGCGCATCTCGCGCCAGCGGCGATTTCTGCCCCCGCCAGGCGAGACTAAGCCCGACTGGTGGATCGTCACGCAAGTGGCCCATCGCATGGGATTCGTCGCTCAATTCGCGTACGGCTCCGCGGCGGATATTTTTCGCGAGCACGCCGCGTTGTCCGCTTTCGAGAATGACGGCCGGCGCGATTTCGACATCGGCGCGCTTGCGACAATGAACGACGCAGCATTCGATGCGCTCAACCCCTTGCAGTGGCCGTTGCGAGCGGGCGAAACGCGGCAGCAGAAGGAGCGGCGATTCTTCATGCAGGGCGCCTTCTATACGCCGGACCGCAAGGCGCGCTTTATCGCGCCCGAGCCGCCCGCGCCCAGGGTCTCCAGCAAACAATTCCCGCTTCGCCTCAACACCGGCCGCGTGCGCGACCAATGGCACACCATGACCCGGTCGGGGCTGAGCGCTCGGCTAGGTACGCATACGCCGGAGCCGTTTGTCGAGGTGCATCCCGCCGACGCCAAGGCGATGGGTCTCGCCGACGGCGGCTTCGCCAAGGTCGCGACCCGCTGGGGATCGTGCGTGCTCAAAGTCGCAGTCAGCGACTTGCAACGGCGCGGCTCATTGTTCGCGCCCATTCACTGGAGTGATGCGACCGCCTCCGCCGCGCGCATCGGCGATCTGGTGATGCCCGAGACCGACCGCTATTCCGGTCAGCCCGATGCCAAGGCGACGCCCGCATCCATCGCGCCCGTGCATTTCGCCTTCCGCGGATTTGCCGTGACCCGCCGGCCGATCAGCGCGCCACCAGGCACGTGGTGGGCACGCGTGGCAATCGCCGACGCATCGGGACTGTTGCTCGCAACGAACGATGGACCGGAGATCTGGCGCAGCCGCGCGCGACGCATGCTCGGCGACGGCGGCGAGCTCGCGGAATATGTCGATCAGAAACGTGGCGTTTACCGCGCCGCGTCTTTCGTCGCGGACGAGCTGACTGGCTGCTTGTTCATCGGCGTCACCGAGACGCCGCCCCAATGGGATGCGGTCAAGGCGTTGTTTACGGTCGAGACGCTTGCCGGCGAAGCGCGGCGCGTGCTGCTGTCGGGGCGCTCGGCCGACGGACTCGTAGGCGCGGGGGCGATCGTCTGTGCCTGCTTTAGCGTCGGTGCTGCCGCCATCCGCGCGGCGATCCAAGCGGGCGTGGCGACCAGCGTGGAAGGGATCGGCGAAGCGCTGCGCGCCGGCACCAACTGCGGCTCGTGCCTGCCGGAGCTCAAGCGACTTCTCGCTGACCCCCAACTTGAGACAGCTACTTGACTATCGAAAGCCCCGTGAAAGCATACGCCTCTGACCAACACGCTCGGGGGTGTCATGCGCAAGCTCATCGGCGTCCTGGCGCTCGCGGCAGCGCCCGCTCTCGCAGTCGCGGCGGAAAAGCCCGATTGGGCATTCCCGGTTACCGAGAAGGTTCAGCCCCCTCCCCGCTTCGAAGCAGGAAAGGTGAGGCCGGCGCCGCCCGGCAGCACACTCTCGATCACGCGCGCCAAAGCAGACGACATGTACGACATCCCGAACTGGTATCCCAACATGTACCCGCCGATGCCGAAGATCGTTCAGTACGGCAACAAAGATACGCAGGTGCGGGCGTGCGGATCATGTCATCTGCCCACCGGCACGGGTCACGATGAATCCGCCTACATGGCCGGCTTGCCGGCTTCCTATTTCATTCGCCAGATGGCGGACTGGAAGAGCGGCGACCGCAAGTACAGCGCCACGATGGTGGGGATGGCCAAGGTCATCACGGATTCCGAGATCCGCGACGCTGCCGACTATTTTGCTTCGCTCAAGCCGCAACATTGGATCCGAGTGGTTGAGACCGATACCGTGCCGAGGTCTTATATCGGTCCTGGCAACAAGCGGCTCATTCATCCGGAGGGCGGCACCGAGCCGCTGGGCAATCGGATCATCGAAGTGCCGGAGGACGAGGAGGTCGTCGTCTACCGCGATCCCACATCGGGCTTCGTCGCCTATGTGCCAAAGGGAAGCATTGCCAAGGGCAAGGAGGTCGCGATCACCGGCAGCGGCGGCAAGACCATAGCCTGCGGCATCTGCCACGGTCGCACCTTGCAGGGCCTGGGCGAGGTGCCCGCGATCGCGGGACGCCATCCCAACTACATCGTTCGCCAGCTCTGGAACATGCAGAACGGGGAAAGGGTCGGCACGTCGGCGGCGCTGATGCAGCAAGTGGTGGAAAA
>DASQXF010000437.1:0-2560 GCA_035639895.1 Xanthobacteraceae bacterium | reverse complement strand
CCGTTGAACGGCACCGTCACGAGATCGAGCCCGAAGGTGAGCTTGAACAGTTCACCGGCAAGATGCGGTGTCGTGCCGGTGCTGGGATGGGCGTAGTTGTACTTGCCGGCATTTGCCTTCACCAGCGCAACGAGCTCCATGACGTTGTGCGCGGGCACGGAAGGATGCACCACGATAACGTTGGGCATCGTGCCGGCCAAGGTCACCGGTGCGAAGTCCCGGTAAGGATCGAACGGGATGCTGGAATAGAGGCTGGGATTGACGATCAAATTGCTGCCGTGGACGAGGATGGTGTAGCCGTCCGGCGCCGCCTTCGCCGCAAGTCCCATTCCGCTATTGCCGCCGGCATGGGCGATGTTCTCAACGTAGAATTGTTTGCCCAGGCTTTCCGAGAGTTTCTGCGCGATGATGCGGGCAACTGTGTCGGTGGGGCCGGCCGGCGAAAACGGCACGATCACCTTGACTGCGCGCGTGGGATAGTCGGCCGCCGATTCCGTTGCAGCGTGTTGCGCAAAGCTTGAAGTCGCCAGCGCAACAGCGGCGGAAAGCACAAGCCGGCGAACCGTCGTGTTCATGGACTCCTCCCTGGATTTTTCGCCGATGTTAGCATTGCCTGGTCTAGCCGGGCAGTCCGCAAACGGGCGCTGCGGCGAAAAGGCAGGGAGGAGGCCCCGGCCGCGCTCACCCTCGGCTCAATGGCTTGCAGTCGCTGCAGCGCCGGGCTTCACTGCCCGGTGCCGGGAACGCGTAGTAACGATGGAGCGGTGCCTTGAGCACGCCGCCACTCAAACCGTTGGGGCTAATGCAGGTGCTTGCCCCGCTGCTCGCCGTCCTGCTCGCCGTCGTGGTCGCGCTGTTGGCCGCCTGGGCGCTGAGCCTCCCCGCGCCTGCGCAAGGCGCGAGCGCAATTCAATCCGATCGGCACATGCTTTAGGGGATGGGCAACAGCGGCTTTTGTCCCGGGTGCAGCTGCATGTCGACGGCGGTGAGCAGCGCCGCCGTACCGGCGTAGTTGCCCATCAGCATCACCAGTTCGACGAGCTTGTTCGGCCCGAACAGCGCCTTCGCCTTGGCGAAGGTCTCCGGCGTTACCTTGTGGTCGCGGAAAATCTGGCGGCCGAGCTCGATGACTGTGGCGTCGGTCTCGTCGAGGCCTGCGGTGGGCTTGCGATGCTTGATCACCTCGATGACGCGAGGCTCGACCCCTTCCTTGAGCGCCTCGGGCTCGTGCGCTGCCCATTCGAATTGGCTGTCCATCTCGCGCGCGGTGGTCAGGATGGCGATCTCGCGCACGCGCGGCGTAAATCCCGCTTCGAAGCGCAGGTAGCGGTTGAGCGCACGCGCGTGCTCCGCGGCCTTCGGGCTGTAGAGTCCGATGCCGCTCGGGCCCTGCAGCCCCGCGATCGAGGCGCCCGGCGCCGCCACACGGTCGTAGTGCCGTTTGCCGACCTCGTCCAAATCTTCCCGTTTCGGCAGCGGCAGGCGGAACCCCGATTGAGGATCAATATCGGATGGCATGGTAGGTCCCATGGTCGGCGGGGAGGCGACCTGCGTCAAAGCCGCGGGCGAGCCAAAGAGGCCCACCGCGGCGGCGAACAGACAAATGAAATGGAAGCGCGGGCGCATGAGCCGCTCCCTCTGGGAGACTCATGCGGGAAATAGTCGCCTATCTAAATGCGATACGCCAGGCGTTCTTGAATGCCGGCCAGGGCTTGAGCGGATAGCGCCGGTAGATTCCGTAGTGCAGCAGCAGCCGTTGCAGAAAAAGCACGTTGTCCACTCCCATTATGGGTATCCAACAACGCCGAACCGACGCAATGGTTCCGATCATTTCCGAGTCGCCCGCATGAGTCGAGAGACCCGTGGGATACCCCGCAATCTCTATAAGCAACGTGTTTCGCTTTGATGACGCCGGCGATCGCTGAGCGCCCGGGCCAGGTCAAAGGGTGACCGTTCCGCGGCATTCGCCGAAGCCGATGCTCGCAAAGCCGTCGCGCCGGCAGTGCGCGCGCATGATGACCGTATCGCCGTCTTCGAGGAAGCGGCGCGTCTCGCCGGATGCAAGCGCCAGTGGGCGCCGGCCCCCCGCCGAGATCTCGAGCAAGCTGCCCAGCCCATCGTCGCTCGGCGTCGAGATCGTGCCGGTGCCGAACAAGTCTCCCGCGCGCAGGTTGCAGCCGCCGCTGCTGTGGTGCGTCACCAGCTGGGCAACGGTCCAGTAGAGATGGCGCGCGTTGCTGAGCGACAGACGGTGCGGCGGATGCCCTTTCGACGCGAGCCCCTGCGTGAGCAAAAATACCTCGAGCTCGATGTCGAAGGCGCCAGCAGCCTGGTCCGCCGCATCCCAGAGATAAGGCAGCGGCGCCGGATCTCCCACGGGCCGCGCGGCCTGCGCCGAACGGAAAGGTACGAGCGCTTCGGGAGTGACGACCCAGGGCGAGACGGTGGTGAGAAAGCTCTTGCCCAGGAACGGGCCGAGCGGCTGGGATTCCCACCCCTGGACGTCGCGCGCGGACCAATCGTTGAGCAGGCAGAATCCGGCGATATGGTTTCCCGCCTC
>DASQXF010000436.1:0-4114 GCA_035639895.1 Xanthobacteraceae bacterium | reverse complement strand
GCCGCGCTGCTGCTTGAGCCCTTCCGGCGAGAGCGGCCCGGTCAGCGGCAGCGGGGCGCCGACCTTGATCGCGTCCTGTGCGGCCGCAGGGAAGAGCGGCAATAGAGCGATGCCAGCGACGGCGATGCCGGCCGCGAAACGGCACGAGATATGGCGGGTCAGCATTGTGGCTCCTGGGAAAAGGGGACTCTGCAAGCTAACGTTGACCTTTCGCGCGACCTGCGCTGCGCCAAGCTAAGCGTAGAACGGCTTGCGTGTCGAGGCCGTGGATGTCTGCGCATGCCCGATGAAGTGCGCCGCGCAAGGCCGGGATGGGGGACGCAGCATGAGATGACAGCCTTCTGGCCTGTTGACTAACCTTCTCATTCGGCAAGGATCGGACGAGACTTTCCAAATGCAGTGAGCGTCAGGGAGGCTGCCATGGCGACAAAAACTAGAGCGAAGGCGAAACGCAAGAAAACGACCGTCACCAAGCCGGCAAGACGCAGAAAGACGGTTAGAAAAACTAGGACGATCAGAAAGAAAGCAGCGAAGAAGGCGCCGCCCCGGCGAGCGACACGCACCAACGCCAAGCCGACCGCAAAGGTCGCGGTCAAGCCGAGGCCAGTCAGCCAACGGGTACAGCCTGAAGCAGTCAAGCCGCCGCCAAGCCGGCCTGCGCAGCCTACCGCGGCGGAGCAGCGCATCGGCGTCGTGACCCACTATTACAGCCACCTCTCAGTCGTGGCCATGCAGCTCGAACCTGGTGCGACGCTGCGCGTTGGCGATGTAATCCACATCCGCGGACACACCACCGATTTCACCCAGAAGGTCGAATCCCTTGAGGTTAATCATGCGCCAGTGACCGAGGTCAGGCCGAACGACGATTTCGGACTAAAGGTGGTCGAGCATGCGCGCGAGCACGACATGGTGTACAAAGTGCGATCGTAGCGCGCCGCTGGCCGGACCAAGCTGCCGAAGGAACGACGGAGGCGATCATGACCGCTGTTACGAAAATGCGCACTGACGAGGTGGCGCTTAGGAAAGCGCGCATGTTGATCGGTGGGAACTGGGTTGATAGCGCTTCAGGCAAGGTGCTCGAGGTCGAGGATCCGGCGCACCGGCGCCCGATCGCCGAGGTCCCCCGAGGGGGGGCCGAGGACGTCGCGCGCGCAGTGCAAGCCGCGGCCGATGCCTTTCCCGCCTGGTCGCGCACGATTCCTCGCGAGCGCGGGCGCCTTCTCGCGCGGATTGCCGAAGCGCTTGAGACGCGGGTCGAGGAGCTGGCGCGCACGATTGCGCTCGAGACCGGGAACGCGCTTCGCACCCAGGCGCGCCCTGAGGCAAAGACCACAGTCGACATCATCCGCTACTTCGGCGGCTTGGGCAGCGAACTCAAGGGCGAAACGATCCCCTTCGGCGAGCATGTTCTGAGCTACACGCGACGTGAGCCGCTCGGCGTTGTCGGCGCCATCATCCCGTGGAACGCGCCCGTCCTACTGGCTGCTCTCAAGATCGGCCCCGCGCTTTGCGCCGGCAACACGCTCGTCTTGAAGGCCGCAGAGGATGCACCGCTCGGCGTGCTGATGCTCGCTGAAGTATGTCAGGAATTCTTGCCCCCCGGCGTGCTCAACGTGTTGACTGGGCTTGGCGAGGAATGTGGCGCTCCGCTTGCCAACCACCCGATGGTAAGAAAGCTCTCCTTCACCGGCTCGACGGAGGTCGGCAAGCTCATCATGCGTGCTGCCTCAGACCGCATCGTGCCGGTGTCGCTCGAACTTGGCGGCAAGAGTCCCTCGATCGTCTTCCCCGATGCAAATGAGAATTGGGTTATCGATGGAATTATTGCGGCGATGCGCTTCACCCGGCAGAGCCAGTCCTGCACCGCGGGCTCCCGCCTCTTCCTACACCGCGACATCTTCGACAATTTTCTTAATGCGCTCGGGCAAAAGGTCAAAACGCTCAAGCTCGGTGATCCGCTCGATGAGACAAGTGACATAGGTACCATCATCAACGAGAAGCAATTCAGAAAAGTGTGTGGCTACGTCGAGGAAGGACTTAAGCGACGCGAAGCGCGCCTCGTGATCGGCGGTCTCCCGCCCAAGGAAGGGCCCCTTAGCGAAGGCTATTACGCAATCCCCACCATCTTCGCGAACGTTGCTAACGATTGGCGCCTGGCGCGCGAGGAGATCTTTGGCCCCGTGCTTGTCGCCATTCCTTGGAGCGACGAAGCGGACGCGATTCGCATGGCGAATGACAGCCATTACGGGCTCGCCGCCTATGTCTGGTCTCATGACATCGGCCGGGCTCTGCGCGCGGCACACGCGATCGAGGCTGGTTGGGTTCAGGTGAACCAGGGCCTCGGTCAGAGCCCAGGTCACTCCTACGGCGGTTACAAAGAAAGCGGCATCGGCCGCGAGTTCTCCCTCGGAGGCATGCTCGAGAGCTACACTCAGAGGAAGAACGTCACGATCAATCTGACGCATTAATCAACGAGCCGCGGCCGAGCTGCCACGGTCAAAATGAATGTTCTCATGAACTTAGAGTGAGCGCTTATTGTACATAGCGGCTTGTGACGTCAATGAGTTCGACCAAATCGCTGACCGCATACGCATTTCGAATGTTTCAAGCGCTGTTCGTGAGACACCTAACGTGAGTGATGGACCCGCGGGTCAAGCCCGCGGGTGACCAGAAAGACAGTAGGCCTCCGCTGTCATTGTCGGGCTTGACACCGCAAGTCGGGCTTGCCCGACTTGTGGCGCATAATAACTGCGCAACTCGGGCAGGCCCGAGTTGCGATGCAATCCATCGTCTTCACCAGTGGGACATGTCATCTCCCTCGACCAAGACGGCGCCGTACGGCTCCTGGAAATCGCCGATCACATCGGACCTCATCGTCGCGCAATCCATCACCCTGTCGGAGGTGTGCCTCGACGGCGGAGACGTCTATTGGCTGGAAGGCCGCCCGCAGGAGCAGGGTCGATGCGTCGTGGTGCGCGCCGGCGCAGACGGCCGGCCCATCGATATCACGCCGCCGCCCTACAATGCGCGCACCCGCGTGCACGAATACGGCGGCGGATCATGGACCGTCCGAGACGGAACGGTCTATTTCTCCAATTTCGCGGACGGACGCCTGTATCGGCACGAGGCAGCCGCGTCCGCACCGCAGGCGCTCACGCCCGAGCCGCCCGCGCCTGGGCGGCACTGGCGCTTCGCCGATGGTGTGATCGATCGACGCCGCAACCGCTGGATCGGCGTGCGCGAGGATCACACCGTCGACGGCGAGCCGGTCAATGCCATTGTCGCCGTCGAGCTCGGCGACGGCGGCGGGCCCGGACACGTGCTCGCCAGCGGGCACGATTTCTACGCGTCGCCCCGGCTGTCGCCGGATGGGCGCCGGCTTGTTTGGGTCGCCTGGGATCATCCCAACATGCCGTGGAACGGCACGCGGCTCTACCTCGCGGAGTTGGATGGCGCGAACAGCAAGGTCGAACCCATCGCCGGCGGCGCGGCGGAATCGATCTTCCAGCCGGAATGGTCGCCCGACGGCGCGCAGATCGTGTTCGTGTCCGATCGCTCCGGCTGGTGGAATCTTTATTCGCTCGATCTTGCAACGCGAGCGGTGCGGGCGCTGGCGCCGATGGCGGCGGAGTTTGGATTGCCGCAATGGGTGTTCGGCATGTCCACCTATGCTTTCGCCGGACCGGAGCGGATCGTCTGCACCTATTCCCAAGGCGGACTCGGCCGCCTCGCGGCGCTGGATCTGACGAATGCAATGCTCTCGCCGATCGCCACGCCGTTCACCGACTTCGGCTCGGTGCGCGCTGAGGGCGATCGCGCGGTGTTTCGCGCCGGTGCGCCCGACCATCCCGCCAGCATCGTGGTGCTCGATCTCGCGTCCGGCCGGCACTCCGTGCTCAAGCGGGCGGCCGACATTCTCGATCGTACCGATCTGCATCTCGTCGACTACCTCACGCGGGTCGAAAGCGTGGAATTCCCGACCGCGGGCGGGGAAACGGCCTTCGGCCTGTTCTACCCGCCGCGCAATCCCGACTATTTGCCACCGGCGGAGGAGCGGCCGCCGCTTCTGGTCAAGTGCCACGGCGGGCCGACCTCGGCGGCGTCGAGCACGCTC
>DASQXF010000435.1:0-2320 GCA_035639895.1 Xanthobacteraceae bacterium | reverse complement strand
GCCGCAGGCGACGGTGAAGGAATTGCAGCGCCGCGGTCATATCGTCGAAGTTGACGCCGATTGGTGCGAGGGGCGCCTCACCGCCGCGGCGCGTGAGGGCCGGCGCCGCCGCGCCGCCGCCAATCCGCGCGGGATGCAGGGTTACGCCGCCGGGCGGTGAGCGCTCGACCGAGAGTTTCGTGATGGCAGAGCCTAAGCCTGGTGATCTCCTGCTCGTCACCGGCGCAAGCGGCTTTGTCGGCTCGGCCATTGCGAATGCGGCGCGCGCGGCCGGCTACCGCGTGCGCGTGCTGGTGCGAGGATCGAGCCCGCGGATCAACATCGCACCCGGCGACGAAGTGGTCGTCGGCGACATCTGCGATCGTGCCTCGCTCGCCGCAGCGATGGGCGGCGTGCGCTATCTGGTCCATGCCGCCGCGGACTATCGGCTGTGGTCGTCTGATCCGGGCGAGATCATCCGGACCAATGTGGAAGGCACCAGGGCGGTGATGGAGGAGGCGCTGCGGACCCGCGTCGAGCGCATCGTCTACACCAGCAGCGTGGCGACGCTCGAGCTGCGTGACGATCGGCCAGCCGATGAAACCTGCCCGCTGTCTGCGAGCCGCGCGATCGGCGCGTACAAGAAAAGTAAGGTGATTGCCGAACGTCTGGTCGAGGAGATGGTGCAGCGCCGGCAGCTGCCCGCCGTCATCGTCAATCCTTCGACCCCGATCGGCCCGCGCGACGTGAAGCCTACGCCCACGGGGCGCATCATCGTCGAGGCGGCCCGCGGCCGCATGCCGGGATTCGTGGATACCGGCCTCAATCTCGTGCATGTCGACGACGTCGCCGCGGGCCACTTGGCCGCCTTGCAGCGCGGTCGCAACGGCGAGCGCTACATCCTGGGCGGCGAGAACGTGCGGCTTGGCACCATGCTCGCCGATATCGCCGCGATCGTGGGTCGCCGCCCGCCGACGCTGCGATTTCCTATCGCCGCGCTCTATCCGATTGCGCTCGGCGCCGAATGGCTCGCGCGTCTGACTGGAAGGACGCCGTTTGCGACCCGCGACGGGCTGCGCATGGCGCGTCACCATATGTTCTTCAACGACGCGAAAGCGCGGCGTGAGCTCGGCTATACCTCGCGCCCCTATCGGGACGGCATCGCCGACGCAATCGCTTGGTTCAAGCAGGCCGGATATTTGCGCTAAGCGAAAGCCGCGAGATCGGTGTTGCCTCTCTATTGTCCTCTCCTCTTGCGGGAGAGGGCACAATTGTGGGTCCACGAACTCGAATGGGTGAGGGGTTAGTGCGGCAAGCTACCCCCTCACCCATCATCGCCGATAGCAGCACCCAGTCGCCCTCTCCCGCAACTGGAGAGGGCACAATAGCGGGCACCGCGGCTAATCAATGCGCCGGCTCGTGGCGCTCGCGCAGGAACCGGAAAAATTCGAGACCCTCGCGCAGCCGCCGCCGCAGGATCTGGGGGCTCCTGACCATTTGGCCGGCGATTGCAGCGATCTTCGGCGCGCGGAAATAGAAGCGTTTGTAGAAATCGTCCACCGATTGGAAGATCTCGGTGTGACTGAGATGCGGATAGCTCAACGACGCGGCCTGCATGCCGCGTTCGGTCACCAACTGCGCGTTCTCGTCGACGAGCCAACCGTTCTCCAGCGCCTGCTTGTAGAGAAACGTGCCGGGATATGGCGCCGCAAGCGAGATCTGGATCGTGTGCGGGTTGACCTCGATGGCGAAACGGATGGTTTCCTCGATTGTCTCCTTGGTCTCGCCCGGCAGACCGAGAATGAAGGTGCCGTGCGTGACGATGCCAAGCTCGCGGCAGTCCTTGGCGAAGCGCTTGGCGACGTCGACGCGCATGCCTTTCTTGACGTTGTGCAGAATCTTCTGGTTGCCTGATTCATAGCCGACGAGCAGTAGCCGCAGCCCATTATCCTTCAACACCTTCAACGTCGATCGCGGCACGTTGGCTTTGGCGTTGCAAGACCACACCAGGCCCAGCTTACCGATCTCGCGCGCCAGCGCCTCGACGCGCGGCAGGTTGTCGGTGAGCGTGTCGTCGTCGAAAAAGAATTCCTTCACTTGCGGAAAAGCCTTCTGCGCCCAGGCGAGCTCCTCGATCACGTGGCCGACGCTGCGCGTGCGATAGCGATGGCCGCCGATCGTCTGCGGCCATAGGCAGAACGTGCAGCGCGATTTGCATCCGCGCCCCGTGTAGAACGAAATGTAGGGATGCAGCAGATAGCCGCTGAAATAATTCTCGATGACGAGATCGCGCTTGTAGATCGGCGTGACGAACGGCAGCTCGTCCATGGTCTCCAGCACC
>DASQXF010000434.1:0-2358 GCA_035639895.1 Xanthobacteraceae bacterium | reverse complement strand
TCTGCCGCCTCGAGCACCCCGCCGTTCGACCCCATCAGGAACAGCGGCGGCAGCCCGCGGCTGCGCGTCACTTGATTGAGCCGCGCGAGATAGGACGCCAGGATTGGCCCGGTATAGGCGCAGACGGCGGTCGTGCTGGCGCGCTCGAACTCCTTGATCTCCGGTAACACGTCCGAAGACAAATAGACCGGCACGTGCGGCAGCGCCGCGCGCAGCCGCTCCCCGAGCCGCTGCTCGTGCTGGGGATTGAGGAAGCTGAACACAAGCGAGATGGCGACGGCATCGACCCGCGCCGCCTCGAGCGCTCCGATCAGACCGTCGATCTCGTTTTCCGCGAGCGGTGTGACGATGGCGCCATCTGCGCCGATGCGCTCCGTAATCTCGAATCGCCGGCGGCGAGGGATGAGCGTGGCCGGCGCGTCCTGGAACAGATCATAAAGGTCCGCGCGTGCCGAACGGCGCAGTTCCAGCACGTCGCGGAAGCCGCGCGTGGTGATCAGCGCGGCACGCGCACCGGTCTCTTCGAGAATGGCGTTGGTCACCACCGTCGTCGCGTGCGAGAACAATTCCACCTCGGCCGCGGCCAACCCGTAGCGTTTCATCGCCGTATCGAGGGCGCCGAGCACGCCTTCGGCAAGATCGTGCGGGGTCGTCGGCACTTTGGCCACGCCGACATGCCCGCTCGCATCGTCGACCAGAGCCACATCCGTGAAGGTGCCGCCGATATCGACTCCGATCCGCCACGCCATGCCGCCGCTTCCCCTTTTTGTGCAATATCTATTGTAGACTGGATGGTCGGTACCGGTCAGGCGTTCCCAGCGGTCGGAAGACGAGCATCAGTTGCGATCATGACCCATGTCCTTCACCGTCAGATCGGCCAATCCTATCCGAGTGCCGCAAGTGGGCAGGGAATCGTCATCCGGGACTCGCACGGCAAGGAATACATCGACGCCTCGAGCGGCGCGGCGGTGTCCTGCCTCGGGCATTCGCATACTGACGTGTTGGCGGCGATGCGCGATCAACTCGACCGTCTCGCCTACGCGCATACGAGCTTCTTTACAACACAGGTTGCGGAGGAATTGGCCGACGACCTCGTCGCGCACGCGCCGGAAGGAATGAGTCATGTCCTTTTCGTCAGCGGCGGCTCGGAGGCGATCGAGGCTGCACTCAAGCTCGCGCGCCAATATTTCGTCGAACGCGGCGAGCCGCGGCGGCGCTACATCATTGCGCGCCGGCAGAGCTATCACGGCGTCACGCTCGGGGCGCTCGCGGTCGGCGGCCGCGAATGGCAGCGCAAGCAATTCGCTCCGCTGCTGATCGAGACGCACCATGTCTCTCCCGTTTACGAATATCGCGAGCGGCGCGCCGACGAGACGCCGCAAGCCTATGGCGAACGCCTGGCGCAAGAGCTCGACGCCACGATCGGGGAGCTCGGCGGCGAGAATGTCATTGCGTTCGTCGCCGAGACGGTTGTCGGCGCCACGCTGGGCGCGGTGCCGGCGGTGCCGGGTTATTTCCGGCACGTACGCGACATCTGCCGCCGCCATGGGATCCTGCTCATCCTCGATGAGGTGATGTGCGGCATGGGCCGCACCGGCACGTTGCATGCCTGCGAGCAGGAGGGGATCAGCCTGGATCTGATGGCGATCGCAAAGGGGTTGGGCGGCGGCTATGCGCCGATCGGCGCGCTCCTGATGCAAGGAGACATTTTCCGAACGGTCGCCGACGGCTCGGGGACCTTCCAGCACACGCACACCTATATGGGTCATCCGCTCGCCTGTGCCGCCGCCTTGGCGGTGCAGCGGGTGATACGCCGCGACAATCTGCTAGCCAACGTGCGTGCGCAGGGCGCGCATCTCTCGCGTCGGCTCAAGGAACGCTTCGGCAATCATCCTTTCGTTGGCGACGTGCGCGGGCGCGGCCTCCTGCAAGGCATCGAGCTGGTCGCCGATCGCGGCACCAAGGAGACCTTCGAGCCGAAACTGAAGATGCATGCACGCGTCAAGCGCGAAGCGATGGCGCGAGGCCTGATGGTCTACCCGATGGGCGGCACGGTCGACGGCGTGCGCGGCGACCATGTGCTGCTTGCGCCGCCGTTCATCATCGATGCCCCTGCAATCGACGTCATCGTGGAGCGTCTCGGCGAGGCGGTCGGCGCGGCGACGAGACAAAGCGGGTGAGCTGTATACGCGCGCATATGCGCGTCCAACACCGCGCCGGGACGTGGTTCAGACTGCCATGAATATCGATCTTAAGCTCAAGGTCGAGGATCTCAACGCCCGTTACGCTCAGGCCATCGATGACGACAAGCTCGAGGCGTGGCCGGATTTTTTCATCGAGCATGGGCGCTATCGGGTG
>DASQXF010000433.1:0-5839 GCA_035639895.1 Xanthobacteraceae bacterium | reverse complement strand
TCGAGCGCGGCGGCAATTGTGAACTCGCAAAGCCCGGTGAAGTCGCGGAGGCCGGTGGCGTGAAGATCGTCGGGCATCGCAACGTGCCGGGCCGCATCGCTGCATCCGCCTCGAGCCTGTACGCCAGGAACCTCTTCGCATTCCTCGAGATCCTGTTGGACAAGAACGCAAAGGCGCTTGCGGTCAATTGGGACGATGACATCGTGAAGGCGACGGCGCTCACCCGTGATGGCGCCGTGATTCATCCAAGCTTTGCGCCCAAGAGCGCCGCGTGACGGCGCGCCGACAGGCATGGGTGCGTCATGAACGGGTTCGCTCGCGCCCTCGATGCGCTTCCGGTGCGCATCATCTCAGTGAGTAACGCATGAGCCGCGCAACGCGCGCGCTAGGGAGATTGCAATGCTGATCGTTCCGGCCGGCAGCTTCGCCGCGATCGAGGCGACCCAAGACGTGGCGCGCGACCTCACGCTGGCCCAACTCGACATCATCGCCGTCGCGTCCGGCGGCGCCATGCATGCGGCAACGGGTGGGGTTGTCGATCCGTTCACGTTTCGCTTCTCGATCTTCGTGCTCGCGATCTTCGTGGGCTACTACGTGGTCTGGTCGGTGACGCCGGCGTTGCACACGCCGCTGATGTCGGTGACCAACGCAATCTCGTCCGTGATCGTGGTCGGCGCGCTGCTCGCCGTCGGGGTTGCGCTCGTGGCCAACGACTCGGGCCCGGTGTGGGCTCGCGTTCTCGGCTTCATCGCGCTCACCTTTGCCTCGGTCAATATTTTCGGGGGGTTCCTGGTCACGCAACGCATGCTCGGCATGTACCAGAAGAAAAAGAAGTGACGGGGCCGGAGCTCACCGATGTCCGCTGATTTCGTCGCGCTGCTCTATCTCGTCGCCGGCGTTCTCTTCATTCTCGCGTTGCGCGGGCTCTCGAGCCCCGAGACGAGCCGGCAGGGGAACCTATTCGGCATGGTCGGCATGGCGATTGCGATCGTCACGACGCTCGCCTCGCACCCTCCCGCGGGCCTTGGCGCTTGGGGCCTCGTGGTCCTCGGCCTCGCGATCGGCGGCAGTACCGGCGCGGTGATCGCGCGTCGCGTGCCGATGACCGCGATGCCTGAATTAGTGGCGGCGTTCCATTCCCTGGTTGGTATGGCGGCGGTGCTGGTGGCGGCAGGGGCGCTTTATGCCCCGGGTGCGTTCGATATCGGCGCGGTCGGCGCGATCCCCACGTCGAGCCTCATCGAAATGTCGCTCGGCGTTGCCGTCGGCGCCGTGACCTTCACCGGCTCGGTGATTGCGTTCCTCAAATTGTCCGCCCGAATGAGCGGCGCACCGATCATCCTGCCTGCACGCCATGCCATCAACATCGCGCTTGCAATCGCGATCGTGGCGCTCATCGTGTTGTTCGCGCGCAGTGAAAGCCACCTCGCGTTTTGGCTGCTGACGTTGGCCGCCTTCGCCTTCGGCGTGCTCATCATCATCCCGATCGGCGGCGCCGACATGCCGGTGGTGATCTCGATGCTCAATTCCTATTCCGGCTGGGCCGCGGCCGGCATCGGCTTCACGCTGGGCAATTCCGCGCTCATCATCACCGGCGCGCTGGTCGGCTCCTCGGGCGCGATCCTGTCCTACATCATGTGCAAGGGCATGAACCGCAGCTTCATCTCCGTGATCCTTGGCGGCTTCGGCGGCGAGGTCGCGGGACCGGCGGCAGGGAAGGAGCAGCGGCCGGTCAAGCAGGGTTCCGCCGAGGATGCCGGCTTCGTGCTCAAGAACGCCGGCAAGGTGATCATCGTGCCCGGCTACGGCATGGCTGTGGCACAGGCACAGCACGCACTGCGGGAGATGGCCGATCGCCTCAAGGCGGAAGGCGTCGAGATCAAATACGCCATCCATCCGGTCGCCGGCCGCATGCCCGGCCACATGAATGTGCTCCTCGCCGAGGCGAACGTTCCTTACGACGAGGTGTTCGAGCTCGAAGACATCAATTCGGAGTTCGCGCAGGCCGACGTCGCCTTCGTGATCGGAGCAAACGACGTGACCAATCCGGCGGCGAAAGAGGATCCGGCATCCCCGATCTACGGCATGCCGGTTCTGGAAGTATGGAAGGCCGGCACTGTCATGTTTTCCAAGCGGTCGCTCTCTTCCGGCTATGCCGGCATCGACAACACGCTGTTCTATCGCGACAACACCATGATGCTGTTCGGCGACGCCAAGAAGATGACGGAAGAGATCGTCAAGTCTTTGTGATTCGGACCCCGGCGGCCTTGCATGTGTGCTGACTCAGTAAGCCAATCGCCCGCGTAATTGCTCGAATGGCACCATGACGTGCGCGCGATAGGCCGGGCGAGCTTGCAACACGCCATACCATTGTTCAACGTTTGGCAAAGCCGGCCGTGCGATATCGATGTTGAAATATCGGTAGAGACTTGTGCCGATCGCAATGTCCGCAAGCGAGAGCTGCTGGCCGAGCAGGAATTGGCGGCCGGCCAGGATCGAATCGATCAATAAAAAATGCTGGCCGCAACGCCGGACCTTCTCGTCCACCGCAGCCATATCTCGCTGAGGAGCGGGAGTGCGATAGTAAGCCCAGAACACCCCGTTGAGAAAATCCGGCTGTAACGTGCTCTGCGACCAGTCCATCCAGCGGTCGGACAGAGAGCGTTGCGCCGCATCTTCGCTCCAGAACTGGCCGCGATTGTAACAGGCCGCGAGATAGCGAAGGATTGCGTGCGATTCCCAGACGATCGTTCCGTTATCGTCGACGACGGGGACGCGGCCGTGCGGGTTCATCGCGCGAAATTCCGGCGTATCGAGACCGCCGTAAGCACCGCCCAGTTCCACGTGTTCATGCACGAGGCCGAGCTCGCCGATGAGCCACATTACCTTCTGAACGTTGAAGGAGCTCTTGCGGCCATAGACGGTAAGCATCAGACCCACCTTCCCTTGGAGGCGGGCCAGCATCTCACTGCACGCCGTCCTCACACGCTCGGTTTGCGACCGGTCTTCTCGAGGAAGGGCCGCATCCATTCCACGCTGCGATCATCCCGCCGCAAAAACCTCATCCCTGGTCGGCCCGCCTTGCGTGGGCGCGCATTTCATCGAGCAGGCCCTGCATGCTTTGCCGCAAGCCATGCATCTGATCAATGAGGTGGAGGATGACCGAGATGCCTTCATCATTGACGCCGAAGTCTTCCCGCAGGTCGCGAATGAGCTGCACGCGCGCGAGATCGACGTCGGAGAACATCGGCTCCGGCTCGGTCTGCGGTGGAACGAGCCAGCCGGCTTCGATCCACGTCTCCAGCAAGTGGTGCTCGAGGCGAGTTCGGATCAGAAATTCCTGGACCGAGATCATTCAAACCTCCAAGTGCCCGCGGGGGTTTTGAGCTTGCCCCGCTTGCCAGCGTCGCGCGAACTCCTCGATCTCCGGATCGAGCTGCTGCGGCAGTACGATCTTGAGCGTCACGTATTCGTCCCCGTGCGTCTTGTCGCTGCGCGGCGCGCCCTTACCTCTGAGCCTGAGCACGGTGCCGGTGTTCGCGCCTTTGGGTACCGTCATGCGAACCGGCCCGGTGGGGGTGGGAACGTCGAGCTTTGCTCCGAGCACCGCTTCGGGCAGGCTGACCGGCAATTCGAGATGGATGTCGTCGCCCTTGCGGATGAAGAACTTGTGCGGCTCGACCTCGATCTCCACCAGTGCATCGCCGGGCGGCCCGCCGCCGAGTCCCGGGCCGCCCTTGCCGCGCAGCCGCAGAACTTGCTTGTCCCTGGTGCCGGCGGGAATGACCACATCGAGCGTGCCCCCATCGGGCAGAGTGATGCGCTTCGTTGCGCCGTTGAGCGCCTCGAGAAATTCGACCGGAAGGCGGTAAAGGGCATCTTGCCCGCGCAGCCGAATCCGGCCCTCGCCGCCGCGGCCGAACATTTCCTTGAGGATGTCCTCGGTTTCCATGAAATCGGCGTAGCCGCCGTGCGTGCTGTAGGTGTGCGCCTCGGCGCCCGGGCCGTGGAAATCGCGATAATAGCGCTCGCGCGGCCGCTCTTGTCCGGCGGCATCGATCTCGCCGCGGTCGAAGCGCGCGCGCTTCTCGGCATCGCCCAAGACGTCATAGGCCGCGGAAATCTGCTTGAACTTCTCCTCTGCTTGCTTATCGCCGGGATTGAGATCCGGATGCAGCTTCTTCGCCAGCTGACGGTAGGCTTTGCGGATCTCGTCCTGCGTCGCCTCCCGCTTGACGCCCAGAACAGCGTAGGGGTCTTCGCTCACGTCGCGCTCCTCGCTTGACCGATGTTAGGGAACGCGACCGCATGGGGGAAATCAAGGAGTGCTAGCTCGCGATCGAGCGGACTGCCGGTAGTGGCATCAAGCCCTCTCGATACGTAGAATTTGCTCGCCGGACGCTGGGTTTCGAGCGTGATGGCAGAGTGACATTCGGAATCGCAAAGATGCTCGTGGGCGTGCCGAAGGAAATCAAGGACAGCGAATACCGGGTCGGCCTGGTGCCGTCAGCGGTGCGTGAACTGACCAGCAATGGTCATCACGTGCTCGTGGAAAAGAGCGCCGGATTGGGAGCCGGCCTCAACGATGGCGATTACCGTACCGTCGGAGCCGAAGTGGTGCCCGACGCCGATGAGGTTTATGCGCGCAGCGAGCTCATCGTGAAGGTCAAGGAGCCGCTCGCGCCCGAGCGCAAGAAGCTCAGAGCCGGACAGGTGCTTTTCACCTACCTGCACCTGGCGGCCGACCCGCAGCAGACGGTCGAACTCATGGCCTCCGGCGTCATCGCCATCGCCTACGAGACCGTCACGTCGTCGCACGGTACGCTGCCGCTGCTCACGCCGATGTCGGAGGTCGCGGGGCGTATGGCCCCGCATGTGGGCGCGCGATGTCTGGAGAAGGAAAACGGCGGCCGCGGCGTGCTGCTCGGCGGCGTTCCCGGCGTCCCGCCGGCGGATGTTGCGATCCTTGGCGGCGGCGTCGCCGGCAGCCACGCGGCTCTCATCAGCGCCGGAATGGGCGCGACCGTGACGGTCATCGATCGCAATCCGGACGTGTTGCGCCGCGTGTCGACCCAGCTCGGCGCGCGGGTGCGCACCGTGTTTTCCACCAGCGATGCGATTGAGACGCTATGCCGCCGCGCCGATTTGGTGATCGCCTCGGTTCTCATTCCAGGCGCCGCGGCGCCGAAATTGATCAGCGCCGACACGGTCAAGGCGATGAAGCCGGGCTCGGTCATCGTGGACATCGCCATCGATCAGGGCGGATGCTCCGAGACCTCGCGGCCGACGACGCACTCGGCGCCGACCTACATCCTCTACGACGTCGTGCATTATTGCGTCACCAATATGCCGGGCGCGGTCGCCCGCACCTCGACCTTTGCCCTCAACAACGTAACGTTGCCCTTCGTACTGGCGCTCGCCGACAAAGGCTATCGCCGGGCGCTCGGTGAAGACGAGCATTTGTGCCGCGGGCTCAACGTTTTCGAAGGGATGGTCACCCATCGCGCTGTCGCCGAAGCGCTGAAGCTTAAATTCACGCCGCCTGAAGCCGCGTTGCGGCTTTGACCGCAATTGGCCCGACTTTTTCCCCGCCAGCGGGCGTCTCGCGCCACGCAATCAAATCGGGCAGGAACGGCTTGGCTCGCCATCGCCGTCAGCTCCACAGTTGGCAACCATTGCCGAAGCAAGTATCTGATTGCCCCATGAGCAGTGTGGGAAAAGTTTTTACGCTTGCCATCTCGGTTGGCATCCTGGCCGCGCACCCGTGCGGCGCGGAGGTGGTGAGGGCGGATCGAGTCGAGCTTCAGGTGCCGGATGGCGGCATGACGCTGTTGCGGCC
>DASQXF010000432.1:0-5491 GCA_035639895.1 Xanthobacteraceae bacterium | reverse complement strand
AGACGCTTGAGCGCTTCGTTGATCTTGTCGACTGGAAACTTGTGCTCCAGCTCGGAAACGAGCTGCCGCAAACTCCTGCCGCCCTGCCCTATGGCATAGGCGAGCGCACAATAAAGCTCGCCGTGCAGAAAGAACTTGCGGTCCTCGGAATAGAGGCACACCACATCGCCCGGCAGCACGTACACGCTGAAATTCGGCGCGAAGCTTGCAATATCTCTGTTGTGACGCTGCGCACTGCGTTTGCGGCGATGGCGAGTCATGAGTTGAGTGTGCGCGCCGCTAGCTATCGCGACCGAGGTGGGATGGCGTTATCGGCGCATCGCATTGCAATGTATCGCGGTACCGCGCGCGCAAGACAATGGCCGGGTCCGATTCCGAACCCGGCCATAACGAGTTGCATCTGCCAACGCAATCGGAACGTGTTGGAGACTAGCAGATGAGGCAACGTCCCCAGGACAAGCAGCAGCCGCAGCCTCCGCAGCCACAACCGCCGCAGCCGCCGCAGCGGCAACCGCAGCCTCTGCCGCAGCCCCTGCAACCACAGCCTCTGCCGCAGCGGCAGCCTCCGCATCGCTGCGCAACCTTTTCCCCGATGTAGGGCGTGCCGGCGCTTTCCTTGTCGAAGACGTAGAAGGTCCCCAAGCTGACGTCGGCGATTTCTTCTTCGCTGAGCGTGATTTGCGGCCGCACGGGATCACGGGACGGCGTATCCGCCGCCGGCACAGCGGTCGCGGCGGATGCCCCGCCCGCGAGCGACAAAGACACGCCGACGACTCCGACAACCGGTACAGCCTCCTTGCGACCCTTTCGCTTCGAAGCTTGCTGCTTGTGCGGCATTGTCTAGTCCTCCCGTACCTTCCAGCAGGTGTTCGACGAAGTGGACCGTGCTAATAGCGGTATTCGTAGCCTTCGCGCCGACAGCTGGCAAGGCTGTTTACATACGCGAGATGAGATAGCTTACTTCCGACTTACAAGCGCTCGCGTCGTCGCCGGGAACGTGAACGACCGTTCATAAAACGCGCGAATCGCCGCCAGTGCGCTCACAAAACGCACTGAGGCGCATCCGGTTCCCGACATCGTGCACGACATCGCCGTCGCGGCGACTATGAAGTAGGCTAACCCTCCCGAGTGCGACCCCGCGACGCCTCATTCGCGCTCACATGGGAGAAACGCAAACATGGCGCATTTGCATGGCCATTTCGCGTGGTACGAGTTGGCGACAACGGACATGGCGTCCGCGAAGGCCTTTTACAGCGACGTCCTGGGCTGGGGCACGCAGGACGTGCTCGCCTCCGGCCCTTCCTACACGCTGTTTACCGCGGGAGGCGCCGCGGTGAGCGGCCTGATGGAACTGCCGAAGGAGGCGACCGCCTCGGGGCTCAGGTCGAGTTGGCTCGGATATGTCAGCGTCGACGATGTGAACGATGCGGCCAATCGCATCGAAGAGCTCGGCGGCGCCGTGCACGTCCCGCCAACGGAAATTCCCAATGTGAGCCGCTTTTCCGTCGCCGTCGATCCGCAGATGGCGACGATTGCATTGCTCAAATGGCTCAACGGCGATCAACAGCAACCGGCCGAGCTCGACGCGCCAGGCCGCGTCGGCTGGCACGAGCTGCTCGCCGCCGACTGGGAGCAAGCATTTGCTTTTTATCGCGAGCTTTTCGGCTGGCAGAAGGCGCTGACCGACACTGGCGCGGTGGGCACGTATCAGCTGTTCTCCGCGAGAGGAGCGACAATCGGCGGCATGTACACCAAGCCTGCGATGGAGCCCGTACCGTTCTGGCTCTATTACTTCAACGTCAGCGATATCGACGTCGCAATGAAGCGGGTGAAGGCGGGCGGCGGCGCGATCCTTGCAGGTCCGGTTGAAGTGCCGGGCAACAGATGGATCGTCCGATGTACGGATCCCCAGGCCGCCATCTTCGCGCTGATAGGAAAGCGAAGCCACAATGGAATTGGCTATTTCGAACGCCTTCCGCGGAATCCGTCCAGCGCTCGTTTTGGCGCGCCTCGGTGACCGGCGCTGCAGGGCGTGCGTGCTCGTTGCTCGGGTTAACCTCATCCTAATAATCGGCGCCGCAAATATTTCCAGTTAAGGTGCCGGTTAAGGTTCCGTTTAGCTCTGGCGCGGATCATCCCGGCGTGCGAGCCCACGGACGCGTGGCTCGCATCGAGGATCCCATCCATGGACGACGAGCGGCCGAGACCCCGTGGCACAGCCGGGTCGAGCTCCACCGCAGCCGAAAGCGGTCCCCAGCAGCTCGTTCTTTGGTCGGCGGCACGAGAACCGAACGACGACACGAACAAGCGCCGGCCCCGACGTGAGCTGGCGCAGGCAGCCGCGTCCAAATTCCTGTTGATCGAGCCGATCGTGGGCGAACCGGCAGCGCCGCGCGATCATGAGATCAGGGTCGATCACGATATCAGACCGCCGCGACGGGACGAGTTTGCGGCATCCGAGCCGCCGGCGTCCGCGCAATGGATCCAGCTCGCGCTTCTGGGAGCCGTGCTGGCGGTCGGGCTTTGCCTGGGCTGGATCGGCGGCTTCGTGTCGTCGCGCTTCTTCATCCCGACGAGCGTTGCGGCGGTGCCGCATGCCGACGTTTCAGCCTGCGCGCGCGAGGGAAGTTGCGCCGCCGCAAAATCCGATCGCGAGGCGAGCAAGGCTGTCGGTCCGCGCGCGAGGATCATCGAGCGCAGCTCCGCTCGCGGCACGAGGGAGGCGAGCGCGGCGCCAAATCGGGACGTGACCACGACGAGCAGCATTTCGACGCAGGAGCGTGCGAAGATCGAGCCGCGGCTCACCGCCATGCCGGAGACGCGGCCGACCACCATCGAGGGCTGGACGATTCGCGAAGTGATCGGCAATACGGTGGTGCTGCAGGGGCCGGGCGGCGTCTGGCGCGTGACACAGGGAGATACGGTGCCGGGCGTGGGCCGGATCGATTCGATCGTGCGCTGGGGCAGCCGCTGGATCGTCGCGACGACGCGGGGCCTCATCTCTACCCTGGACTGATCTAGATTTGCAGTCAGGTGCTATCCGCATACGCTTGACGCCTCCGCGTCGTTTCCATTTCCGCATTGCACCAGATGCGACCCTTGCTCTTGCTCTCACCTTTTGCGCTCGCTTTGTGCGCGTGTGCCGGCCAGCCGGCCGGTGGCGGACGTGATGATCTCGCCAATCCTCGCCCGCAAAACTACAAGTCGGACATTCTCGCCATGTTGCACGTTTATCTTCGAGATCCGACCCAGATCCGCGACGCCTCCGCGTCCGAGCCGACGCTCCAACCGATCGGAAGGACGAATCGCTACGTCGTCTGTCTTCGATTCAATGCCAAGAAAAGCAACGGAGAATATGCGGGTCTGAAACAATACGCGGCGATTTTCGTGGCCGGCAGGCTAGACCAGATGGTGGAGGCGAAGCCCGAGGAGTGCGCCAAGGCGGAATACCAGCCGTTTCCGGAAGCGGAGACGCTGACGCGGTAATGCACCGAGATTTCCCAGCGAGAGGCAACTGCAGTCGGCTGTTCGCCTGGACGTCCGATCGGCAAACCAGATTGCTGTCGTCTCACCGGCCCGCGGCGTGAATGGCGCGGGCGAGCGCACGGCCGACGCAGTCGTAGCCGGCCGCGGAGTTGTGCAGACCATCCCATGCGACGAGAGCGTGCGGCGACAATCCCGCGTCGATCGACTTGCGCATGAGCTCGAAACGCGGAAACAGGCCGACGCGCTCTTGCCGCGCCACGTCTGCAATAATGGCCTCCATCATGGAATGCTGCGACGACGCGACCACGAGCGGCGCGTATTGCAGGTCCATCAGGATCACGTCGGCGCCGGAGGCCTTGAGGCTACGCACACCGGCGACCACGCGTTCCTTGGTGCCGTCGGCGCGGCCGCCCCACGCTATGTCATTCGTGCCGAGCTGCCACACTACAAGGTCCGGATCATGGGCAAGGACGTCGCGCTGGAAGCGGGCGATGCTGCCGCCGATGGTCTCGGCGATGCGGCCGCTATTGATGACGTCTATGCGCGCGTTCGGCCACAACCGAGCAAGCTCACGGCGCATCACTTCGGGATAGGTCGCGGCCGGGCTCGCCATCCATAGGCCGGTCGTGGACGAGGAACCAATCGCGACGATTCGCACCGCCTCTGCGGCTTTGAGCCGTGCCGCGATGCGCGGCAAAGCGCTGCCGAGCGAAAGGCTCTCATTGGCGGCGAGGCAAACCTCGACGTCCGACGGCCTCGGGGTTTGCGCAACGGCACTGCTGGCGCACGAGGCGACGAGGCCGGCCATGCATCGCGCCAGCCATGCGCGACGCGGGCCGATCGCGTACGTGTGCCGGCGCTGCCGCTGTGTCATCCCCTGCCGCCCGCGGTTCCCGTTCTTCCCCATCCAGAACATGTACGGCAACTCTAAGACAATACCATCGCTAAAACGCGTCCTGTCCGCCCATTGGGACACCCCGAGCCGGTGGTCCGCTTGTTTGCAAAGAATTTTCCCATTTCCGCCGTGGTTGAGCCCCGGAAGCGACGTCAGGTCTTGCTCGACTCGCGGCGCTCCTCGGGGGGAGCCGGCAACGATATCGGTCAGCACGCTCGTCGCAGCCGGCGCGCCACGCCTCGCGCGCGAATCCAGTTCGGCCGGGGGAAACGGGACATGAGCTTCAAAGTCGTGCGTCATGATCACCCCAATATCTTGGTGGTGAACCGACAAACCTACGAAACTTATCGATTTACCGTAGGTGACGAACGCAGCCTCGCGCAGGGCGGACCGCGCTCCGATTTACGCGAGGCGTATCGAATCGCGATGGTATTTCTCGCGCGCGGCGCAAAAGATCCCGCCCAGGGCCGCTGAGCGACGGCCAACACGATCGCATTCTCCGACGCGGCGAGGTATTCGTCTTCATTTCCGGCTACGTCGTTGCGACGATGTACGGTAAAGGCTCTCCAACGGCGAGGATGTATCGCCGCCATGCCTTAAGGCATGCGTTCGCGAGCCTACTCGCAAGGATCGATCATGTTCGAGAAACCAACGGTCGCGGATTTGCGCGAGGCGGCGCACAAGCTCGGCATGAAGCCGAGCGATGCCTATCTCGGCGCCGTGGAGGAGATCGTCACCCCGATCGCCAATGCCTATGCCATCCTCGACGCAACGGCAGATGAATTGCCGGCGGTGAAATATCCGCGCGGCGGCTGGTATCGGCCGCCAGCGGCGGAGAATCCGCACGGCGCCTGGTACGTGAAAACGTCGATCAAGGGCAAGCCGGACGGCAAACTGGCCGGCCGCCGCGTCGCGCTCAAGGACAATGTCTGCCTCGCCGGCGTGCCGATGATGATCGGCGCGCAGCTCTTGGACGGCTATGTGCCGGACGTCGACGCGACGGTGGCCGAGCGCATTCTCGATGCCGGCGGCGAGATCGCCGGCAAGGCCGTATGCGAATATTTCTGCGTCTCCGGAGGCAGCCATACCAGCTCCACCGGGCCGGTGCAC
>DASQXF010000431.1:0-3610 GCA_035639895.1 Xanthobacteraceae bacterium | reverse complement strand
AGCGAAAGCGTGGCGCTCGGCCAGTTCCTGTGCAACGTCCGTCGCGATCACGATGTCTCGATGCTCCTGATCGAGCATGACATGAGCGTGGTGATGGAGATCTCCGACCACGTGATCGTGCTCGACCACGGCATCAAGATCGCTGACGGCACACCCGACGCGGTGCGCAATGATCCGCGCGTGATCGCCGCCTATCTGGGGGTGGAGGACAAGGAAGTCGGCGCCGTCGAAGCGGAGGTCGGGATATGACCTCGCCTCTCCTCAGCGTGCGCGGGGTCAAGTCGTATTACGGCCACATCGCCGCGCTCAGGGGCATCGACGTCGATGTTGGCGAGGGCGAGATCGTGGCGCTCATCGGCGCGAACGGCGCCGGCAAATCGACGCTGATGATGACGATTTTCGGCAACCCCCGCGCTCGCGAAGGCCGCATCATCTTTGCCGGCCGCGACATCACGCAGCTGCCCACCCACGAGATCGCGCGGCTGAAGATCGCGCAGGCGCCGGAAGGCCGCCGCATCTTCCTGCGCATGAGCGTGCTGGAGAACCTGCAGATGGGCGCTGCCGTCGCCGACGCCGCGCATTTTCAAGCCGACGTGGAGCGCGTCTTCGCGCTGTTTCCGCGCCTGAAAGAGCGCATCGACCAGCGCGGCGGTACGCTCTCGGGCGGCGAGCAGCAGATGCTGGCGATCGGGCGCGCGCTGATGGGGCATCCGCGCCTTCTGCTTCTCGACGAACCTTCGCTGGGCTTGGCGCCGCTTGCCGCCCGCCAGATCTTCGATGCCATCAAGAAACTAAATAGCGAGGAAAAACTCAGCGTCTTTCTGGTGGAGCAGAACGCCTTCCATGCGTTGAAGCTCGCGCACCGCGGCTATGTCATGGTCAATGGACGCATCGCGCTCAGCGGCTCCGGACGCGAGCTTCTGGCGCGTCCGGAGGTGAAGGCGGCCTATCTCGAGGGCGGCAGGCGCTAAGCCATGCATATCTCGATTCCCGAACTTCTGTCCGACGAGCACTCGCTCGGCATCTTTCTCCTGGTGAGCGTCTTGATGGGCGGCGGCGCCGCCTGGCTCGCCGGGCGCGCCATCGCGGCGACCTGGCGGCCGTGGTGGCACCTTGCGCTCTACATGCTGCCGCTGAGCCTTGCCGTGCGGTTCCTCCACTTCGCGTTGTTCGAGGGCAAGTTCTTGTCACTGCACTATTATCTCGTCGATTTCACGGTGTGCCTCGCGTTCGGCCTGCTCGGCTTTCACCTCACGCGCGCCACCCAAATGGTCACCCGTTACAAATGGATCCACGAGCGTGCGGGCCCATTTCGCTGGCGCCGCCGCGACGATCCGCCAGCCGCGGATACGCCAAAATCCGGATGACATTTCCTTCGTTTGCGGGTTGAATCTCGCCATGAACGCGCGCGGGAGGAAGGCGCGCCCAACTGTCACTCAGAGGTGAACACGATGAAACAATGGCTCACGCTCGGCCTTGCCTTCGCCCTTGGCCTGGTTTTCGCGGACGGCGCTTCGGCGCAAGTCAAATTGGGGGTTGCCGGACCGCTCACCGGCGGCAGTGCCGCCTTCGGCGCGCAGCTTAAGAACGGTGTCGAGCAGGCGGTCGAAGACATCAACGCCGCCGGCGGAATTCTCGGACAGAAGATTCAGGTGTTCATCGGAGACGATCGCGCCGATCCGAAGGAAGGCGTTTCGGTCGCTAACAAGTTCGTCGGCGACGGCGTGAAATTCGTCGTCGGTCACTTCAATTCCGGCGTCACTATTCCCGCTTCCGAGGTCTACCAGGAGAACGGAATTCTCGAGATCACGCCCGCCGCCACCAACCCGCGGGTTACCGAGCGCAATATGTGGAACATCTTCCGCACCTGCGGGCGCGACGATCAGCAGGGCGCGGTCGCGGGCGATTACATTCTCAAGAATTTCAAAGGCAAGAAGATCGCCATCGTGCACGACAAGACGACCTATGGTCAGGGTCTCGCCGACGTGACCAAGGCGACCATCAACAAGGGCGGACTGAAGGAAGTGCTCTACGAGGGTGTCAACAAGGACGACAAGGACTTCTCCGCGCTTGTGTCCAAGATCAAAGGGTCCAATGCCGACCTGATCTATTGGGGCGGTCTGCATGATACCGGCGGCCTGATCCTGCGGCAGGTGCGCGCGCAGGGCGTCAAGGCGCCGCTCATGGGCGGCGACGGCATCACCGACGACGAGTTCGCTGCGATCGCCGGCCCTGGCGCCGAGGGCACGCTGATGACCTATGGTCCCGATCCGCGCAAGCGGCCGCAGGCCAAGGACGTGGTGGCAAAATTCCGCGCCAAGAACTTCGAGCCGCAGGCGTATACGCTTTACAGTTATGCCGCCGTGCAGATCATCAAGCAGGCGGCCGAGGCGGCAAAATCGCTCGATCCGAAAAAGGTGGCCGCACAGATCAAATCCGGCATGAAGTTCGATACCGTGATCGGCGAACTGTCCTACGACAAGAAGGGCGACGTGACGCGTCTCGATTACACGGTGTACGTCTGGAAGAAGGATCCGAGCGGGAAGATCACCTACACCGAGATCGAGTGACCGCTGCGGTCGCGCGATGCGTGAAGCCCGCCTCGTTCGAGGCGGGCTTTTTGTTATTCGGCACCCCGTCATTGCCGGGCTTGACCCGGCAATCCATCGCTTTGGGTGAAGTGCCTCTTTTTTCGATGGATGCGCGGGTCAAGCCCGCGCATGACGAGTGGGGACGGCGCCGCCACCATGTGATGCTCAGCCGATGCTCTGCAACGCCGGGAAGGTTTCGATCAGCCAGCTGTTCAATTGCGTGAACATACCGGTGAGAAACCCGATGCCGGTGAGCACGAGCAGGCCGCCCATCACCCGCTCGACGTGGGCAAGGTGGGCGCGAAAGCGCGTAAGAAACGCGGCAAACGGCTCGACCGCGAACGCGGCGATGACGAACGGGGCGCCGAGCCCGAGCGAATAGACCGCGAGCAGACCCGCACCCTTGGCGACCGTGGCCTTTGATGCCGCCACCGCCAGGATTGCCGCCAGGATCGGGCCGATGCACGGCGTCCAGCCGAGCGCAAACGCAAGCCCCATCACGTACGCGCCCCACAGTCCGACGGGCTTTGTCACGTGCAAGCGCGCTTGCCGGTGCAGGAAAGCGATCGGCGTCACGCCCAAGAAGTGCAGTCCCATGACGATGATGATGATGCCGGCGATGATGGCGAGTTCGTTCGAGTAAAAGCGCATCAGCGCGCCGATGGCGCTGGCGCTGGCGCCGAGCATCACGAACACGGTGGAGAAGCCGAGCACGAACAGGACCGCGGCGATGACCGTGTCGCGCCGCACCCGCGGCGGCGGCTCCGCGTCGGCCAGCCGCTCGAGCGAGGTGCCGGCGAGATAGACGAGATAGGGCGGCACCAGCGGCAGCACGCACGGCGACAGAAAGCTCACGAGTCCAGCCAGGAGCGCGGCGAGGATGGTGACGTCGGCGGCCATGCGGCTAGCGCGTTCGCTTGTGTTTGAAGGACGCCGCCCACTCGGTCGGCTCCCCTCCCCCTTGTGGGGAGGGGTTGGGAGTGGGGGTCCTTATATGAGGCGGCGCTCGTGCATCACCG
>DASQXF010000430.1:0-6060 GCA_035639895.1 Xanthobacteraceae bacterium | reverse complement strand
CGGTCCCTCAACCAACGTGGCCTTGTACGCGCCGAGGAAGTTGGTGATGTCGTTCGCGGTCGCTTGCGGAGCAAAGCGCACGACGGCGTAGGAGCCTTCGCTCGGCGCGCTGGCAAGTCCCGGTCCGCTCGGAGCGCCCTGGTCCTTGACCACGACCGCGGCAAGCACCGCTGCTTGCAACAGAATGGCAACAACGGCGGCGGTTGCCGACCAGGCCAACGTGCGCGGAGTAAGGCGCGACAGGAACTCGGAGATGCGGCTGCCGAGGTCGACCGAGCGGCGGCGGCGCGGCGCACGCGCCTGCTCGGCATCGATTGCGGCAAAGAGCCTCTCCATCGCGCGTGCCGACGGCGCACCGAGTGTCTCGTTGAGGTGGATCGTCTCGGCAAGCTCTTCGCGGACCAGATCATAGCGCCGCGCCAGTTCGCGGTCGCCGGCAAGCGCTTGCTCCACGCGATCGGCGTCGCGGCGGCTCAGCGTCCCTGCTGCGTGCCATGGCAGCAATGCTTCGATCTCATGACGCTCCGGCTCTTTGCTTATCGTGTTCATGGCCAACCTCTTTCAAATCCCTCCGACTTGAGCAGCTCCGCCAGCCGCTTGCGCGCGTAGAACATGCGCGTCTTCACAGTGTTCTGCGGGATGCCAACGATCTCGGCTACTTCTTCGACTGATTTCTCGTGGTAGTACACGAGATCGAT
Organism: Xanthobacteraceae bacterium; assembly: GCA_035639895.1. Classification (GTDB taxonomy): domain Bacteria; phylum Pseudomonadota; class Alphaproteobacteria; order Rhizobiales; family Xanthobacteraceae; genus VAZQ01. The sequence continues at coordinate 5,362 of DASQXF010000430.1, read as the reverse complement.
GATCTCCCGATGTTCGGCGGAAAGTCCCGCGAGGCACTTTCGCAGCATTACGCTCTTGTCCTGCTTCTCCAATGCAGTTGCGGGATCGTCCGACGGATCCTCGATGGCGCCTGCGGTCTCTTCGTCCAACTCCTCGTCCGGTCGACGTCTGAGCGCCGAAAGGGCCTTAAACCGCGCGATTGCCAGCAGCCAGGTCGAGACCGCCGAGCGCCCTTCGAACCGACCAGCCTGACGCCACACGTCGAGAAACACCTCGCTGATCAGGTCCTCCGCCGTAGACTCGTCCCGGACGAGACGGACGACGAAGCGAAACACTCGCACGTGATATCGCGCATACAGCACCTGCATGGCGAGCCGGTCGCCGGTCGCGATTCGTCCGATTAGCACCTCGTCTGACGTCGATTGCATCGTTTCGGACGGTCGGACTCGTCACGTTAGTCGCAAGCGGCTACCGTTGGGTTCACGGTTTTGCCACAGAGACGGCGCGCAAGGCCCCCTTTTCGTTTCGCGCCGATGCGGATCTTTGCTGGCTTTGGGGCTAAGATTATGGCCGACCGCCGATTTAGCGGAACCTGCGCCCCAGTCGGATTTTCGAAGGAGTCTAGAGGCTTAGGACAATAAGGCGCGCCCGCCGGGTCTCGCGCCAGGCGAGGCGCTGCGGGCAAGGACAGCTTTTCCCCTATTTACACAGACTTAACTCAAGTTCCAACTCGCAGCGGTGCCTTGAGCTTGCGTAGGGCCGCCAGAACCGACAACGCGGTGATCCGTCCGGTGCGCGGATTTTCCGAGGGGATGTTCTCGATCGACAGGGTGAAGCGTGCCGAGTCACTTTCCACCTCGATGCTATGGCAGTTGCGCTCGACCGAGGGGTCGGCCCAGATCTCCATCATGGTGCGATCGGGCCCAATGCCGGCAAGCGATAGCGCCGCCGCCACGTTGACATTGGCGGGAAATCCCGCCGCGGCATCGCGCGCCGTGCCGGAGAACACCAGCTTGGGCGCATTGAGCCCTTCGACCGAAATACCGTTCGCTTCCAGATAAGGCGCGCCGACAAGGCCGCGCGGCGGCTTGCGCGTGGTCATGCGCACGGAATGAATCTTCCCTTCCGCCGCGGCGGCGACTGCATCAAGCCCCAGCAGCGCTCCGCTGGGCACGATGATTTGCCCGCTGCGCGCCTTGGCGAGCTCGATCAAATCGGGCCGCGGCAGCAACGCGCCGGCTGAGAGCACCATCACCTGTTTTCCTGCTTCCAGCATGGGCCGGCAGATCCTTTCGAACACGCTGGCCGGAGTGCATTCGATCGCAAGGTCGGCATGGGCGGCAAACGCCTCGGGCTCGATCAGCGGGCACGTGATCCGCTCGGCATCGAGCCACGCTTGCGCCTTGGCATGGTCGCGTGCCGCAGCGCAGGCAAGCGTGAAGTCCGGCATACCTGCGGCGAGCCTGCGCACGAGCACGCGGCCGATGGCCCCGAGACCGGCGACAGCGACGCGGGTCATCGGCATGAGCAGAGCTTGGACATGACAGCACCTCCAAGCTTGCTCTTTACGCGGCCCGCTTGGCGGTCACAAGCACGTGCGAGCCCGCGGCAACCCAACGACTTGACCTGCGTCCGCCAAAGCACAAGTGTGTTGGGCAATCAGGGAGGAGCGACATGCTCAAATCATGGATGAGCGGGATGCTCAAGAGCGCCGCCGGCGCGTGTGGGATCCTGCTCGCAATCACCGGCACGACGCAAAGCCAAACCTATCCTGCCAGGCCGATGACGATGATCATTCCGTTCGCCGCCGGCGGTCCGACCGACGTGCTCGGCCGCGTTCTGGCGCAACGCATGAGCGAGATCCTCGGCCAGCAGATCATCGTCGAGAACGTCGGTGGCGCCGGTGGCATGACCGGCTCCAAGCGCGTCGCCGATGCGGCGCCCGACGGCTACACGTTCGTGCTCGGGACGGTCGGCACCCATGCACAGAGCCAGACCATGTACAAAAAGCCGCTCTATCACGCGGCCACGGATTTCACGCCGGTCGCGCTCATCGCCGAGGTTCCGATCGTGCTGATCGCGCGCAAGGACCTGCCGGTGAAGGACCTCAAGGAATTCATCGCCTACGCCAAAGCCAATCAGACGAAGATGCAATACGGTTCAGCCGGAGCGGGCTCGGCGACCCATCTCGGCTGCGTGCTGCTCAATCATCTCACCGGCCTCGACATCACGCATGTGCCGTACCGTGGCACCGGCCCCGCAATGCAGGATCTGCAGGGCGGCCGCATCGACTACCTGTGCGAGATCGTCAGCACCGCGAAGCCGCAAATCGACGGCGGCACCGTGAAGCCGATCGCGATCATGACCAAGGAGCGCTCGCGCGCGCTGCAGAACGTGCCGACCGGTCTCGAACAGGGCACGCCGAATCTCGAAGCCTATACCTGGAACGCCATCTTTCTTCCCAAGGGTGCACCGGCCGATGCGGTCAAGAAGCTCCACGATGCGGCTGTGGAGGCGATGAAGACGCCGACGGTGAAGGAACGGCTCGAAGGGCTCGGCGCGGTGATCGTGCCGGAGGAGCGCGCCACGCCGGAGTATCTCGGCCAGTTCGTCAAGAGCGAGATCGACAAGTGGGCTGCGCCGATCAAGGCTAGCGGCGTGACGGTGGATTGAGCGATAGATGCGGGCACGCGCGGGCGTGCCCGGTTACTCCAACTCGATCTCGCCTTTGATCTGGTGCGAAAGGCCTAGGCCGCCGAGCGTCACGGTCGCGGTGGCGGGAAACTTCTCGTTCCCCTTGAGCCTGCCCTCCGCCAAGGCCTGGCGTACCGCCTTCTCAATCTCGCGTTGGGCGCTCACGCCGAGTGTCTTGAGGAATTTGCGAATACTGCCGTTAAACACGTCCTCATTCATCATCGCCTCCTTTCGGGCCATTATACGCCTAAGCGGCTGCCGTCGAATCGCCGCGTTTGCGCCAATGTGAAGCCATCACCGTCGGCGTCAATATACGCACCATCATCGCGTGGGGGGATGCATGATGAGCTTACGCCCGTTCGCAATTGTGGTCGCTGCGGCCGCCATGCTCGCCGCTCTGCCGGCGACCAGCGCGCAAGCATGCGACAACGATCGTTACCCGTGCCCGATCGTGGCGCAGCCGGAGACGCCCGACGCGACGCGCGCGGCGCCCCGCAAGAAAGCGAGCCGTGCTGCGCGGCAGGAGGAGAAGGCGCGCGGAAAAACCGAGCGACAGGCATCGGATGTAGCCGCCCCCGCAAAGGCAGCTGCACCGCCGCAACAAGCGCAAGCAGCCGAATCCTCGTCGCAGAAAGCGGCCGACGCTGCGCCGGCAGTTACGCTCGATTATCAAGTCGATCGCAACGACAGTCCGGTGGCGGCCGCCGCAGCCGGTTCGGTCATTCTCCCAACTAGCGCCGGCCCGCAAGCCACGGCCGGCGATGCAGCGGTGCCGGCTGCTCCGGTGAACGTGGTCCGCGTCGTCGACCCCAGCGAGCTCAACGAGCTCGACCTCGCGGCGGCGGCAGCGCCACCGGCGCCGTCGTCCTGGTTGGGTTCGCTGCTGATGACACTCGGCGCGGCGCTCGCCGCAGCATCCGCGGTGCGAGCCTTCTTCGTGTGAGGACCGCGAGCTCAACACGCGGCTTGACAACCGTTCCCGTTCTGTTCTTTATGGCGCGGATAGCCCCTGGGCACCGATGCCGATCTTCACGCCTCATCAGGATGCTGCGCTGAGGGCAGCCTCGGCGTGGCTCAAAGGCGCGCGCGGACGCGCGTCGATCTTCCGCCTCTTCGGTTACGCGGGAACCGGCAAGACCACGCTCGCCAAGCATCTCGCCGAGGGCGTCGACGGTAAGGTTCTGTTCGCAGCTTTCACTGGGAAGGCGGCGTGCGTGATGCGCAGCAAGGGCTGCAGCGGCGCCGCGACCATCCACAGCCTGATCTATAAGGCCCGCGAAAGCGGCGAGGAGACGCCGAGCTTCGAGCTCTGGGACGACGCTCCCGCATCGAAGGCCAAGCTCATCGTCGTCGACGAATGCTCGATGGTCGATGGCGAACTCGCGCGTGACCTGCTGTCGTTCGGCGTGCCGCTGCTGGTTTTGGGCGATCCCGCGCAGCTTCCGCCGATCCAAGGCGGCGGGTTTTTCACCGATGCCCGCCCCGACGCCATGCTCACCGAGGTGCATCGGCAGGCCCAGGACGATCCCATCGTGCGATTATCGATGATAATCCGCGCCGGTAAGCCGCTGGAACAAGGGACCTATGGCGCAAGCGAGGTGCTGCGGCGCGAAACATTGGATCCCGCGCGCGTGATAAACGCGGACCAAATTCTCGTGGGTCGCAATGCCACGCGGCGCGCCTACAACGCGCGCCTGCGGCAACGTCGCGGCTTTGCCGATGCATTACCCATGGCGGGAGACAAGCTCGTCTGCCTGCGCAATAATCGCCGCAAGGGATTGTTCAACGGCGCGCTGTGGGTGGTCAGCGAGCGCCCGAAGAGCCGCCGGCAAATCATCCGCATGCGGCTCAAGCCCGACGAGGATTTGGGCGAGCGGATGGTCAAGGTGTCGGTGCGGCCGGAATGTTTCACCGGAGCCATCGAGCAGCTGGATTGGCCCGCGCGCAAACGCTACGACGAGTTCGATTTCGGCTACGTGTTGACGGTGCACAAGGCGCAAGGCTCGCAATGGGACGATGTCGTGCTGTTCGACGAGTCCGGCGCGTTCCCCGAAAACCGCGACCGCTGGCTCTATACTGGAGTAACTCGAGCGGCGAAGCGGCTCACCGTCGTGGTGTGAATATTTCAGAGCACCCTCTTTCCCCTCCTCCGCGCCAGAGCGCGGACGGGGCTTTGGCCTTTGAATTCCCGCTTTCGCCAGAACGAGCGGAGTTGGCAGTCGTGGGTCTCATTTAATCGAGGTGATCGTTTTCCTCCACGTCGCGTACCGGCGTCTCCGGGATCAGGCCGGCGCGCCGACGCGCCAGAGTTTCCTCGCCGCTTTGCTGCCAGTTTCCGGCAACGGCGCGCTGCGCATAGACGTCCCAGCTCGACGACCAATCGCCGAGCAAATAGCCGTGCCACGGCGGCTGCGGCGCAAGGGCGGGCAGCTCGAGCTCCTGCCAGATCGCGCGCGCTCGCTCCATGAATTCGCGCCCGGGCAAGGCAAGCGGCGGCGCTGGATGCTTCAGCGTTGCGTCTATGAGCAGGCCCGAGTCCTCCTCCCGGGGCCCGGATTTCGGCCCGTGCCCGGCGGAGCGATGGGGGACGATATGCACGTCCTGCACCGGGTTACATCGGTAGGCGAGCGACCAAAACACCGCGTCGCTGTTCACGGGGTCGATGTCCTCGCTCACGGCGATGCAGAT
>DASQXF010000429.1:0-6324 GCA_035639895.1 Xanthobacteraceae bacterium | reverse complement strand
GGGTCGCCGAGCTTGCTCCATTCCGTTGCGCCACGAGCGACGTCTTTGGCATCGGCGGCGAAGCGCTCCAGACCCTTATCGCTGTCGAAACCCCAGGCGGTGCCGGTTCTGCTCCAGGTCACGGATTGGGCGAGCGCCCGGCGCGCCTCGAAGGCCGCCCATGGCGTCTCGGCAAGCACGCCGACCCCATACGGCAAACGGACGATCCGCACGGCGCCGGCGATCACTTTCGCTTTGGTGTCGTCGATCTTGTCCGGCACCGAGCCCTCGACCGGCGCGCGCAGCACCGCACCGTAGAGCATATTCGGCACCTGCACGTCGATGGCGTAGCGCGCGCTGCCGTTGACCTTGCCCGGTAGATCGACCCGCGACACGTCCTTGCCGATGAGCCGGAACTCGCTCGGCTTCTTCAGCGCCTCGGGCTTGACCTCCGGCGGCTTTTCCGGGACCTCGGCAAAAGCGGCGATGTCGCCATAGCTGAGCTTGCGGCCGGACTTGGCGTGCACCACCGTGCTCGGCTCGGTACTCAGCTCTTCCGCCGGCACGCCGAGTTTCTTGGCGGCATTGTCGATAAGCACGCGGCGCACCTGCGCGCCGAAGACGCGGAGCGGCCGATAATAGCTGGTCACCGCGTTGGAGCCGGCGGTGTACATCATGCCGCCGAATCCGGGATTGCCGTAGATCGCTTCGATCGTCGGCGCCGGCACGATGCGCACCTTCGACCAATCGGCGTCGAGCTCTTCGGCGATGATCAGCGGCAGCGAGGTCAGCGACCCCTGCCCCATCTCCGTCGCCGGCGACATAATGGTGATCGTCCCATCGGGGGCGATGCTCACCCATGGGCTGAGCGCTTTGCCGCTGCGCTCGCTCCCAAGCACCGCCGCGGCGGCGCGACGGTCGACGCCAACCGCGATGGCAAAGCTCAGTCCCCCCGCTCCGATCATCACTTGGCGACGCGACAAGAGCTGACGGCGCGGAGAACGCCCGCTCAAGCTTGCGATTGTCAGATGCTGGGTCATGGCTCAGGCCTCCCGCACCGCGCGCTCGATCGCGCGCACGACGCGCTGATACGTTCCGCAGCGGCAGATGTTCGTGCTCATGTGCTCGACGATCTGATCGCGCGTCGGCTTCGGATTCTGCTTGAGCAGGTCAGCCGCGCTCATGATCTGCCCGGATTGGCAGTAGCCGCATTGCGGCACCTGCTCGGCGAGCCAGGCTTTCTGCAGCGGATGCGACGAATCCGGCGACAATCCTTCGATCGTGGTCACCGACTTGCCGGCAACCTCCGACATCTGGGTCTGGCACGAGAACGCGCGTTTGCCGTCGATGTGCAGCATGCAGGCGCCGCACAGACCGGTACCGCAGCCGAATTTGGTGCCGGTAAGCTTGAGGTCCTCCCGGATCACCCATAACAATGGCGTGGTCGGCGGTGCGTTAGTCGACGCCGCCTTGCCGTTCACAGTGAAGTCGATGGCCATGATTGCCCTCCCTCACTTCGCGAATGGCGCCCATCGTCTTCGCTATTCGCAACTCGCTATTCGACCCTTGAGCTAGCCCAGCGCCGCCTTGACGCGCGCCGCGTTGAGTGGCAGGTCGCGGATGCGCTTGCCCGTTGCATTGGCGAAGGCGTTGACAACCGCGGCAGCCGCGGGCCCCTGCGAGGCTTCGCCCGTGCCCAGCGGACGCTCGTTCGGACGGTTGATCAGCTCGACTTCGACGCTCGGCGCTTCCGGCATGGTAAGGATTGGATAGCTCGCCCAGTCGCGCGAGCGGATCCCGCTCCGGTCGAAGCGCACCTCCTCCTTCAAGGTCCAGCTCACCGACTGGACGATCCCGCCTTCGATCTGGTTGGTGAGCCCATCGGGATTGATGATCAGTCCGGCATCGACCGCGGCGGTGACGCGCGGCACGCGCACCATGCCGCTGCCGCGGTCGACCTCGACCTCCGCGACGACGGCCACGTACGAGGCAAGATTCTTGTACCTGGCGAAGCCGAAGCCGCGGCCGCGCACGCCATCACCCGTCTCGCCCTGCTTCCAGCCGGTTTTCCTGGCAACCGCCTCGATGACGGCCCGCGCGCGTGGATCGCTGAGATGGGCGAGCCGGAATGCGATCGGATCGACGCCGGCCGCGGATGCCAGCTCATCCATGAAGCATTCGACCGCAAATACGTTGGCATAGCCGCCGAGCGTGCGCAGCGACGAGACCCAGATCGGCATGTCAGGAACGAAGTGATTGACAATGCGGTGGTTGGGCAAGTCGTACCCGGGGATCGCGTTACGGTCGCTGCCGCCCGCCGGCAGCGGGATATTGCGTGCAACCGGCCGCTTCTGCGGTTGCGCGAGGCTCCAGCTTGCGAACAGGTTGCTTCCGTCCGGCGCGCCGGGACGGATGCCGTGCGGGCCGCTCCACAACTCGTATTGCCAGTCGACGATTTTGCCGTCTGCCACCGCCCCCTGCGCCTTCATCACCATGGCCGAGCCATAAGGCTCCCATGCAAATTCGTCGTCGCGCATCCATTGCACGCGCACCGGGCGGCCGGGAACGGCGCGCGCGAGCAGCGCCGCGTCGAGCGCGACGTCGTCCTGACCGTTGCGGCCATAGCATCCTGCCCCCTCGGCGAAGATACACCGGATCGCCGCGGGCTCGACCTGCAGGGATTTGGCGAGGTCGAGGCGTAGCGGGAATACGCCCTGCGTGTGCGACCAAACGGTGAATTTCCCGTCGCGGAATTCGGCCAGCGCGCAGGACGGCCCCATCGAGGCGTGCGCGACGTAAGGTTTGCGATACGTCGCCTCCACCACGCGCGCGCCGCTCGGCCGCGGGTTTGCCTGCTTTTCGCTGGCAACGGTATCGAGGGTCCGCAGCGAGAGCAGGTGCTCGTACGCTTTATCCATGTCGGGGAGATCGGTGCCGCCCGACCAACGCGCTCCGGCGCTCAAAGCAGCACGCGCCTTGATCGCCTGCTCCTCTCGCTCGGCGACGAGGCCGACAAAGCTCCCGTCCCGCACGACCGCGACCACTCCCGGCATAGCCTTGGCCGCCGCCACGTCCAAATTTTCGAGCTCCGCGCCATAACGCGGCGGGCGCACGACGCGCCCGTGCAGCATGCCCGGCAGGCGCATGTCCTGAACGTAGGCGACACCGCCCGTGACCTTGGCCGGGATATCCAATCTTCGAACGGATTGTCCTACGATCTTGTAGTTCGATGCAGGCTTCGGCGCGACCTTCGCGATGGCCTCACGCTTGAGGTCAAGCGCTTGAACCAGCTCGCCATACGCGACCTTGCGGCCATCGGGCGCGGCGATCACACCGTCGGCAACGGCTAGCCGATCAGCCGTTGCGCCGAGCCGCTTGGCTGCGAGATCGATCAGGATCGCGCGCGCTTCGGCGGCGGCCATGCGCAGTGCCGTGCCGCTATTTTCGACCGAGACACTGCCCGATGTATGCCCCTCGTTCGGCGTTCGGCCGGTGTCACCCGAGATCACCTCGATCTGGGACAGCGACAGGTCGAGCTCTTCGGCGGCGATCTGCGCGAGCGCGGTAAGGATGCCCTGTCCCAACTCCACCTTGCCGGTGAAAATCGTCGCGCTGCCGTCAGGATTGATGCGGATCCAAGCGTCGAGCCGGCGATTGTTCTGCAGACTTCCGGGCAGTCGCTCCTGCCCGCGGGCAAGCTTCGGGTCGAGCGAGAAGGCGACGACGATCGCGCCGACTCCGGCGGCGAATTGGCGGCGACTGAAAACGGGAGCATTCACGGCTTACGTCCTCCCGTTTGCGTGTGCCGCCCGCAGCACCGCGCGAATGATGCGCGTGTGGGTGCCGCAGCGACAAAGGTTGCCGGCGAGTGCCGCGCGCACGTCCGCCTCGGTTGGTCGCGGATTGCGATCGAGCAGCTCTTTCGCGGACATGATCATGCCATTGATGCAGTAGCCGCACTGCGCCGCCTGCTCCTCGATGAAGGCACGCTGCAGCGCATGCGGTTTGTCGAGCGAGCCGATTCCTTCGATGGTCGTAATCTCGCTTGTTTCCACCGCGCTGATCGGCGTGACGCAGGAACGCACCGCCTTCCCGTCGATGAGCACGGTGCAGGCACCGCATTGTGCGAGTCCGCAGCCGAACTTCGCGCCGTTGAGCTCGAGATCGTTGCGAAGCACGTAGAGCAACGGCGTGTCCGGTTCCGCCGGAACAAAACGGCTCACCCCATTGACTTTGAGGTTGATGGCCATGCCTGGCGTCTCCCACGCTCCGCCGGCTTGGCGCAGCCGGCCGCGCCGTTTTTCATTAGAACGGTTTTATTCTGCGCCGTTGCGGGCGCCGCGTCGAGACCCTTGTGCAACCGCCGGTGCCATCGCGACCGGCGCGCTAGATCGGCGACAGGTCGCCTCGCGCCCAGCTCTCCCGCGCGGCGGCGCAAAAATCTGCGAACGTGCCGGCCGCAATCGCGTCGCGCATGCCGGCCATCAACTCTTCGTAATAGGCGACGTTGATGGTCGTGAGCAGGATCGCGCCGAGCATCTCGTTGGCTCTGACGAGATGATGCAGATAGGCGCGGGAAAAATCGCGCGCCGCAGCGCAGGCGCTCGCTTCATCGATCGGTCGCGGATCCTCGGCATGGCGCGCGTTCTTGAGATTGACTGGCCCGAACCGGGTGAACGCCAGCCCGTGGCGGCCATTGCGGGTCGGCAACACGCAGTCGAACATGTCGATCCCGCGGGCGACGGCCCCCAGGAGGTCCTCGGGCGTGCCGACCCCCATGAGATAGCGCGGACATTCGGCGGGCAGCGCGGGCGCAACGCCCGCCACGATACGCAACATCACCTCTTGCGGCTCACCTACGGCAAGTCCGCCGATGGCGTAGCCGTCAAAGCCAATGTCGGTCAGGACGCGGGCGCTCTCGGCGCGCAATACCGGATCGTCGCCGCCTTGCACGATGCCGAAGACCGCGTTGCCTGCGGGCGCGCGCTCGAAGGCGCGCTTGCTGCGCTCCGCCCAGGCGAGCGAGAGTTGCATGGCGCGACGCAGCTCGGCCTCGGCGGCCGGCAATTGCAGGCACTCATCGAGCTGCATGGCGATGTCGGAACCGAGCAGAATTTGGATCTCGATTGCGCGCTCGGGCGAAAGCTCGACGATGGCGCCGTCGAGGTGCGAGCGGAAGGTCACACCCTTGTCCTCGACTTTGCGCAACTCCGAGAGTGACATGACCTGGAAGCCGCCGGAGTCGGTCAGAATTGCGCGCCGCCAATTCATGAATCGGTGCAAACCGCCGAGCGCCGCGATGCGCTCGGCGCCCGGTCGCAACATCAGGTGATATGTATTAGCGAGCACGATATCGGCGCCGCTTGCGCGCACCGCCTCGGGCGTAAGGCCTTTAACTGTTGCCTGCGTGCCGACCGGCAAGAACGCGGGTGTGGCGACGGCACCATGCAGCGTCGACATCTCGCCGCGACGGGCGGCACCGTCGGTGGCGAGCAAGCGGAAGGAGAAGACGTCGGGCATGGCGGTGCAGGCGACTGTCCCTCTGGGCTGCCCTGATGCTTATTTCTGCGCGGGTCGTATCGAACTGACCGCAGGGTGTCAGGCTTCGAGCAGCGTCAGCAGCCCTTTGAGCAATTGTGCCGGATGAGGCGGGCAGCCGCGGATATGCAAATCGACGGGTACGACGTCGGAGACCCCGCCGACAACCGCGTAGCTGCCGGAAAAAATACCACCGTCCACGGCGCAGTCCCCGACGGCAACGACCCATTTGGGATCCGGCGTAGCATTATACGTACGCTCGAGCGCCTCGCGCATGTTCCTGGTGACCGGCCCGGTAACGAGCAGCACGTCGGCATGCCGCGGCGACGCCACGAAATGCAGTCCGAAACGCTCGAGGTCATAAAAGGCGTTGTTGAGCGCGTGGATCTCGAGTTCGCACCCGTTGCACGAACCGGCATCAACCTCCCGAATCGAGAGGCTGCGGCCCAAACGCCGGCGCGCGGCACGCTCAACGCTGGCGCCCAGCTCAGCCAACATGTCCTCATCCGGGACGGGCGCCGCGTCGGTCAGGGGGCGGCGCATGAGACTCTCGAAGAAAATTCTACGCATGGCTGTCCTAAAGGTCGTGACCGGAATAAGAGCAGTTGAACGATTTGTTGCAGAGCGGGAAATCCGCGACGATATTGCCCTCGATCGCAGCTTCCAGCAGCGGCCATTGGAACCAGGACGGATCGCGCAGATGACAACGCGCGATGCCGCCGTCTTCCAGTCGCATCCACACGAGCACGTCGCCGCGAAAGGCTTCCGCCATTCCGAGACCTTCATGCACCTCACCGGCCGGATCGA
>DASQXF010000428.1:0-11302 GCA_035639895.1 Xanthobacteraceae bacterium | reverse complement strand
GAGAACACAGCGATGGACGAGCCGACCCGCATCCACCCGTTCGCGCCGTTCGAATGGATGCTCTCGCTACGCTATCTGCGCTCGCGGCGACAGGAGGGCTTCATCTCGGTCAATGCCGGGTTCTCGTTTCTCGGCATTATGCTTGGCGTCGCCACCCTCATCATCGTGATGGCGGTGATGAACGGTTTCCGCAAGGAGCTGCTGGACAAGATCCTGGGCATCAATGGCCACCTCCTGATCCAGCCCCTGGAGCAGCCGCTCACCGATTGGGAGGTTGTTACCGAGCGCATCTCGAAAGTGCCTGGCGTCATTCTTGCCGCGCCGGTCGTCGAGGGCCAGGCGCTCGCCTCTTCTCCATTCAATGCATCGGGCGTGCTGGTGCGCGGCGTGCGCGCCGCCGAGCTCGCCAAACTTCCCTCCGTTGCCAACAACATCCGGCAAGGCACGCTCGAAGGCTTCGACGAAGGCCAAGGGGTAGCGGTGGGCAGGAGACTTGCCGATCAATTGTCGCTGCGGGCGGGCGACAGTGTGACACTGGTTGCCCCGCGCGGCGCGATCACGCCGATGGGCACCACGCCGCGCATCAAGTCGTACCGCATCGCGGCCGTGTTCGAGGTCGGGATGTCGGAATACGATTCAGCGTTCGTATTCATGCCGCTGCCAGAGGCGCAAGCCTATTTCAATCGTGCCGGCGACGTCACGGCGATCGAAGTCTACGTCGATAAGCCGGATCAAATCGACTATCAGCGCAGGCTCATCACCGAGGCCGCGGGACGCCCGATATTTCTGATCGACTGGCGCCAGCGAAACGCGACGTTCTTCAATGCGCTGCAGGTCGAGCGCAACGTCATGTTCCTCATCTTGACCATCATCGTGATCGTGGCGGCATTCAATATCGCCTCCGGCCTGATCATGCTGGTGAAGGACAAGGGCCGCGACATCGGCATTCTACGCACCATGGGCGTGACCCAGGGCGCGATCATGCGTGTGTTCATGGTCACCGGTGCGTCGGTCGGAGTGGTCGGCACGATCGTGGGTTTTCTTCTGGCGCTGGTTGTATGCCTCAACATCGAATCGATCCGCCGTTTTCTGTCGTGGATGACGAGCACCGAATTGTTCTCGCCCGAGCTCTATTTCTTGTCGAAACTGCCCGCCGACGTCGACGCGGGCGAGACCACGGCCGTGCTGGTGATGGCCCTCACGCTCTCGCTGCTCGCAACGCTCTACCCCGCTTGGCGTGCGGCTCGTCTCGATCCAGTCGAGGCGCTACGCTATGAGTGATACAGTCAGCGTCGAAACGAGGCCGCAGACCGGTATGCGGGAGGAGGAAGCACCGCCGATCCTGTTTCTGCATGAGATCGACCGGCATTATCGCCAAGGCGATGTCACGCTGGACATCCTCAAGGGCGCGGAACTTGCCATCTGGCCGGGTCAATCGGTTGCGCTGATCGCGCCCTCCGGCGCCGGCAAGTCGACGCTCCTGCACATCGCGGGCCTGCTCGAGCGACCTGATTCCGGCGAGGTCTATGTCGATCAAATCGCAACCTCAGCGTTGTCGGATGGCGAGCGCACGCGCATCCGCCGCACCGAGATCGGCTTCGTTTATCAGTTCCATCATTTGCTGATGGAATTTTCCGCGATCGAGAACGTGATCATGCCGCAGATGATCCGTGGCCTCTCGCGCCGGGAAGCCACGCGCCGCGCCACCGACCTGCTCGGCTATCTCGGACTGAAGGGGCGCCTCACGCACCGGCCGGCGGAGCTTTCCGGCGGCGAGCAGCAGCGCGTGGCGATCGCGCGCGCGGTCGCCAACGCGCCGCGCATTCTGCTGGCCGACGAGCCCACGGGAAACCTCGACCCGCGCACCTCCGAGCACGTGTTCTCCGCGCTGACCCAGCTGGTGCAGGCCTCCGGCCTCGCGGTCGTCGTCGCCACCCACAACATGGATATCGCGGCGCGCATGGACCGGCGCGTGACCATCAAGGACGGGCTAGTCCTCGAACTGAATTGAGGCCCGAGGCAAATGGCAGGCCATTGACCGGCGTCAGTTGCCGCGCATAGTGCCGCAATGGCAGCAGGGTGGAACGTCCGAGTCACGACTTTCGATAGCGATGGAAAGCCCGGAAATATGCGTAATTTCCTCGCGTACGAGCCTGACAAGACAAGGGCCGTAGAGTTGGTTCGCAAACGGATTCCCGTGCGCGAAGAAGAGCAAGCCGAAGCTGTCGCCGAGGCGGCCGCAGACGAATTGCTAGATCAAGGAATGAAGCCGGGCGACGTAAGGCAGCGGGACTGACGTCTCCCCCCGATGGCGCCTCAGCCCGAGGGAGCGACGTGGGCAACCGCTCGTCTGCTCATAACGCGCTTTCACAGACGCTCCTAAGATATTGCGGGAGCGGCAGCTTTGAGTTGGAAATGCCCTCACCAGATTGCCAGGCGTTCCGACCCCTGGCTTGACGCAGAACATAACACGAACTATGTTCACCTCTCGTTCTAGTCCTGGGAGTAAGTGACATGGTCCGCGCCGTGGTTGAAGAAGCTGCAACATTGACCTCGCTCGCGCTGTTTTTGGGCATGGTTGCGATCTGGGCGCAGGTGATCGCAGCGCTTTGAGTAGGCCGCCGGGCGGCAGCTTCCTTGGGCGCCCTTTCAGAGCGACGATGTTGGGGACAAGGTGCCTCGAGGCGTCTTGCTCGCGATGGACAGCACCCGCACGCACCCTCACATTCGCAAGCGCATCAGAGAATCGCTGAGGGGTGAATGCCCGGCTTCGTTCATCTGCACGTTCACTCGTCCTATTCCCTGCTCGAAGGCGCCTTGACAATCGCGCGGTTGTGCGAGCTCGCCAAGGCCGATCGGCAACCGGCGCTCGCGCTCACCGATACCGACAACATGTTCGGTGCGCTCGAATTCTCCGACAAAATGGCGGCGGTCGGCATTCAGCCCATCGTCGGTTGCACACTCCGCATAGACTTTGCCGATCAAGAAGCCCTCCAGCGCGCCGCAGGTTCGCACCTCGACCGCCCGCGCATCGTTCTGCTGGCGGCCCGTGAGAGCGGTTACCGCAGCCTGATGCGGCTCAATTCCCGCGCGTTTCTCGAAACCGCCCCGAGCGAGCCGTCGCATGTGCCTCTTCCCTGGCTCGAGGGCGAGACCGAAGGCTTGATCGCCCTAACCGGCGGACCCGGCGGGCCGCTCGATGCGGCGTTTGCCGCGGGGCAGGGCGACCTGGCACAGGCCCGCTGCGAGGCGCTCGTGCGGCTGTTCGGCAACCGGCTCTACATTGAGCTGCAGCGCCATGGCAGCCACGCGGAACGCAGCGTCGAGCCGGCGCTCATTGGGCTCGCCTACGCGCGCGGGATTCCGCTCGTCGCCACCAACGCGCCGCTGTTTGCAACCCAGGACGACTACGAGGCGCATGACGCGCTCATCTGCATCGCCGAAGGGCGCCTGGTGGCGGAAACCGAGCGGCGCCAGTTCACGCCCGAACACCGCTTCAAGACGCGCGCGGAGATGGCTGCGTTGTTTGCCGATCTGCCCGAGGCGGTAGCCTCCACCGTCGAGATCGCGCGGCGCTGCGCATTCCGGCCGCGGGTGCAGGCACCGATCCTGCCTCGCTTCTCGGTCGGGGCGGACGGCGCTGCGGTCGACGAGGCAGCGGAATTGCGCAAACGCGCCGAAGCCGGGCTCGAACGCCGCATCAAGGTTCACGGCACGGCGCCCGGGCACACCGTCGAGGAGTATCGCGAGCGCCTCGCCTTCGAACTCAACGTCATCGAAGGCATGAAATATCCGGGCTATTTCCTGATCGTTTCCGATTTCATTCAGTGGGCCAAGGCGCATGGCATTCCGGTCGGGCCGGGCCGCGGCTCGGGCGCAGGCTCGTTGGTCTCCTACGCCCTGACGATTACCGATCTCGATCCCATTCGTTTCGGGCTTCTGTTCGAGCGTTTTCTCAATCCCGAGCGCGTGTCGATGCCGGATTTCGACATCGACTTCTGCCAGGATCGGCGCGACGAAGTCATCAGCTATGTCCAGGAGCGCTACGGCCGCGACCGCGTGGCGCAGATCATCACCTTCGGAACGCTGCAGGCGCGCGGCGTGCTGCGCGACGTCGGCCGCGTGTTGCAGATGCCTTATGGCCAGGTCGACAAATTGTGCAAGCTCGTGCCGCAGAACCCGCTCAATCCCGTCACGCTCAACCGGGCCATCGACGACGAGCCACGGCTGCAGGCCGCGCGCGACAGCGATCCACTGGTCGCGCGCGCCTTCCATATCGCGCAAAAGCTTGAAGGGCTGCACCGCCACGCCTCGACGCATGCCGCAGGCATCGTCATTGGCGAACGGCCGCTGACCGACATGGTGCCGCTCTACCGCGATCCCAAGTCCAATATGCCGGTGACCCAGTTCAACATGAAGTGGGTCGAGCAGGCGGGATTGGTGAAGTTCGACTTTCTCGGCCTCAAGACGCTCACCGTTCTGGAAACGGCGGCAGCGCTGCTGCGCAAACGCGGGGTCGAGATCGACCTGGCGGCGATCCCGCTCGACGACGAAAAGACCTACGCCATACTGGCGCGGGCCGAAGCGGTGGGCATCTTCCAGCTGGAAAGTCAGGGCATGCGGCGCGCCTTGCTCGACATGCGGCCGGACCGCTTCGAGGACATCATCGCCCTAGTTGCGCTCTACCGACCCGGCCCGATGGCCAACATCCCGACCTACTGCGCGCGCAAGCATCGCATGGAGGAGCCCGACTATATCCATCCCCAACTCGAGCCGATTCTGCGCGAGACCTTCGGCGTCATCGTCTACCAGGAGCAGGTGATGCAGGCGGCGCAGATCCTCGCCGGCTACTCGCTCGGCGAAGCCGATCTGCTGCGGCGCGCGATGGGAAAGAAAATCCGCAGCGAAATGCAGAAGCAGCGCAGCCGCTTCGTCTCCGGTTGCGTCGAGCGCGGCATCGAACGCGGTCAGGCCGAAGCGATCTTCGAGTTGCTCGCCCGCTTCGCCGATTATGGCTTCAACAAGAGCCACGCTGCCGCTTACGCGCTCGTCGCCTATCAAACTGCTTTCATGAAGGCGAACTATCCGGTCGAGTTTCTCGCGGCGTCCATGACCCTGGACATGGGCAATACCGACAAGCTTTCCGAATTTCGCGCGGAGGCCGAGCGGCTGGGTGTGAAAATCGAGCCGCCGTCGGTCGGCCGCTCTGGTGTCGATTTCGAGGTGGAGGGCGCAACCATCCACTACGCGCTCGCGGCGCTCAAAGGGGTGGGCCGTCAGGCGGTGGAGGCCATCGTGCAAGCGCGCGGCGAACGGCCGTTCACCGACCTGTCCGATTTCGCTGCCCGCATCAATCCGCATGCGGTGAACAAGCGTGTGCTGGAAAGCCTCGCTGCGGCGGGCGCTTTCGATGCGCTCGAGCCAAACCGCGCGCGCGTATTTGCAGCCGTCGACACGATGCTTGCGGCCGCACAGCGCACCCATGATGACCTTTCGGTCGGGCAATCGGAACTGTTTGGCGCCGGCGCAACACGCACCCCGCTCGCGCTCGGCCATGTCGAGCCATGGCTGCCGGCCGAGCGGCTGCAGAAGGAGTTCGCCGCCATCGGATTCTTCCTCTCCGGCCATCCACTCGATGACTACGCTGCTACGCTCAAGCGCATGCGGGTGCAGTCGTGGGCCGAGTTTGCGCGCGCCGTGCGGGCAGGCGCGAGCGCCGGCCGCGTTGCGGGCACCGTGGTGGCACGCACCGAGCGGCGCACGCGCACCGGCAGCAAGATGGGCATCATCGAGCTCTCCGATCCCACCGGGCACTACGAGGCAGTCGTGTTCTCGGAGGGGCTGGCGCAGTTTCGCGACCTGCTCGAGCCTGGCGCCGCCGTGCTGTTGATGCTCACGGCAGAGCTGCAGGGTGACGACGTGCGTGCGCGCATCCAGATGGCGGAGCCGCTCGACCAGGCGGCGGCCAAGCTCGCCACGGGCCTGCGCGTCTTCCTGCGCGACGAGGCGCCGATCGAGAGCGTGGCCAAACGCCTCGAAGGTCCGGGCCGCGCGGCGACTGACAACGGCGAGGTCGCCATCGTGCTGATGCTGGGCGAAGGGACCGAGGTCGAGGTGAAGCTGCCCGGCCGGTTTAAGGTCTCGCCTCAGATCGCCGGCGCCATCAAGGCGGTACCGGGCGTGGTGGCGGTCGAGGCGGTGTAATCGAAAGCCAGCCGCGCTACTCTCCCGCGTGACCGCCGAGGCAACGCTCTCGCGCCGTGTTCGGGGAGGACAGCATGAAAGCCGCAATCGTGTCGCTCGCTGCCGTGATGGCTTTGGTCGGGCTCGCCCACGCCGACAATGACGTGCCGCAGTTCCAAGTCGATCCGTTCTGGCCGAAGCCGCTGCCGAACAATTGGATTTTGGGGCAGGTCTCAGGCATCGCGACCGATCGATACGATCGCATCTGGGTCGTGCATCGGCCCCGCACACTTACGCCGCGCGAGCGCGCCGCCGAGCAGCGCCCGCCGGAGGCCAACTGCTGCATCGCCGCGCCTGCGGTGCTGGTATTCGACCAATCCGGCAATCTGATCCGCCACTGGGGCGGCCCTGGCGCGGATTTTCAGTGGCCTGAGAACGAACATGGCATCTTCGTCGATGACGCCGATTTTGTCTGGCTTGCCGGCAACGGCAAGAAAGATGGGCAACTCCTCAAGTTCACGATGGACGGCAAATTCGTGCTGCAGATCGGCAAGCAGGGCGAAGGCAATGACAGCAATTCCACGACCCGTCTCGGCTCGCCGGCGGATGTCGCCGTCGATGTTGCAGCGAAGGAGGTTTTTGCGGCAGACGGATATGCCAATCGTCGCGTAGTGGTATTCGATTCCGAAACCGGGGCCTACAAGCGCCATTGGGGAGCCTACGGCAAGCCGCCGAGCGATGAAAAAACGCCGCCCTATGATCCGGCAAGGCCGCTCTCGCAGCAATTCGGCAATCCCGTACACTGCATCCGCATCGACAAGGACGGCCTTGTCTACGTATGCGACCGCGCCAACAACCGCCTGCAAGTCTTCCGCAAGGACGGCACGTTCGTCACAGAGCACATCTACGAGAAGGCAACGCGGGGCTCGGGCTCCGTCTTCGATCTCATGTTCTCGCCCGACAAGCAGCAAAAATTCATCTACATGGTCGACGGCATGAATGGCGAGGTGCGCATCGTCGACCGCGCCTCAAAAGAGATACTCGGCCGTTTCGGGCGGCCGGGACGGCAGGCGGGCCTATTCACCGTTGTGCACAACATCGCCGTCGACCGCCAAGGAAACATCTTCACGTCGGAGGTCAATACGGGGCAGCGCGTGCAGAAGTTCCGCCGCATAGATATGCAGGACTAGCAAGCCGGGTCGGCCGCGGCATCGATCCTTGCGCCGACCGATTCGTGCCTATATAAGCCCCCTCATCTCACACGCGGACCTTGGCTTCGCAGCCGTCCGGTGGCTCATTCCGACCGCGAGGAAGGAGAGAGCTCACGGGTCCGCGGCGGCTCAACCGGAGAAGGAAAATGGCAGCACCGGATTTTTCCATGCGCCAGCTCTTGGAGGCTGGCGTTCACTTCGGCCATCAGGCCCACCGCTGGAACCCGAAGATGGCGGAATACATCTTCGGCACCCGCAACAACATCCACATCATCGATCTCGCCCAATCCGTTCCGATGCTGCACCGCGCGTTGCAGGCGGTGAGTGACACGGTCGCGAACGGCGGGCGCATCCTCTTCGTCGGCACCAAACGCCAGGCGCAGGATGCCATCGCCGACGCCGCCAAGCGGTCCGCGCAGTATTACGTCAATTCGCGCTGGCTCGGCGGTACCCTCACCAACTGGAAAACCATCTCGCAATCGATCTCGCGATTGCGCAAGCTCGATGAGATGCTCTCCTCAGGGGAGGCCACGGGCTACACCAAGAAAGAGCGCCTCACGCTGCAGCGCGAGCGCGACAAGCTCGATCGCGCCCTCGGCGGCATCAAGGACATGGGCGGCCTTCCCGACCTGCTGTTTGTGATCGACACCAACAAGGAGGATATCGCGATCAAGGAGGCGCGGCGTCTGGGTCTACCCGTCGCCGCCGTGGTCGACACCAACTGCGACCCCGACGGCATCACCTACGTCGTGCCCGGCAATGATGACGCCAGTCGCGCCATTACGCTCTATTGCGATCTCGCGGCGAAAGCGGCCATCGACGGCATATCGCGCGCGCAAGGCGAACTCGGGATCGACACGGGCGCCGCGGCCGAACCGATCGTGGAAGAGCTGCCCGCGCCCGCCGACGGGCCCGGCTACGAGGTGCTGTCCGGCCCGCGCGGCGTCGCCGACGATCTCACGAAGCTTCACCATGTCTCGCCCACCATCGAGAAGAGGCTCAACGATCTCGGGATCTTCCACTATTGGCAGATTGCAGGCCTCGGGGCCGCCGCTGCCCACAAGATCGGCGAGGAAGTTGGATTGCCCGGCCGCGTGGAAGGCTGGATCGCGCAGTCGAAAGAGCTGAGCCCAGAGTAGCGCAGTCATGCCCGGCTTGGTTCGGGCGAATTTTTCACGGTGAGACGAGGAATACGGCCGAGCGCGTGCTGGTTCGAGCTGTGGCTTTTCAAAGCACCGCTTGTGCTGACGAACGCGGAGAGGACAAGGAATTTTAGAGATGGCCAATATCACGGCGCAAATGGTCAAAGAGCTGCGCGAGCGCACCGGCGCGGGCATGATGGATTGCAAGAGCGCGCTACAGGAAACCGGCGGCGAGATGGAGCAAGCGGTCGATCTGCTGCGTAAGCGGGGCCTCGCCAAAGCCGCTAAAAAGGCCGGCCGCATCGCGGCCGAAGGCCTCATCGGCGTGGCTGTCGATGGGTCCAGGGGCGTGGTGGTCGAGGTGAATTCGGAAACCGATTTCGTCGCCCGCAACGATCTGTTCCAGGGTCTGGTCAAGATGATCGCGAACGTCGCGCTGAGTGTCGGCACCGACGTGGAGAAGATCAAGGCCGCCAAAATCGGCGACATCACGCTGGCAGAGGCCATTGGCGAGACCATCGCCAAAATCGGTGAGAACATGTCGCTGCGACGGGCATCCTCGCTTTCGGTCGCAAACGGCGTCATTGGCTCTTACGTCCACAACTCAGTTGACCAAGACCTCGGCAAGATCGCAGTGGTGGTGGCGCTGGAATCGAACGCCAAGAGCGACGAGCTCAAGCGCTTCGGCCGTATGCTTGCGATGCACGTCGCCGCCTCCAATCCGCAGGCGATCGATCCTTCCGGGCTCGATCCAGAAGTCGTTCGCCGGGAGAAGGAGGTGCTTGCAGACAAGTACAAGGCCCAGGGCAAACCCGCGAATGTGATCGACAAAATCGTCGAATCCGGGCTCAAGACTTTCTACAAAGAGGTATGCCTGCTCGATCAGGCCTACATCCACGATCCGGACAAGACAGTTTCCCAGGCAATCAAAGAAGCCGAGGGCAAAGTGGGCGCGCCGATCAAGGTGACGGGCTTTATCCGTTATGCGCTTGGCGAGGGCATCGATCGGCCGGAGAGCGATTTTGGCGGCGAGGTGGCGGCGCTCGTCAAATCGAACTGAGCGCGCCGGCGATGCGATAGCGGCCGTACGCCGGCGGTCAAGCGCGGAAAATGCCATGACCAAACCCGTCTACCGGCGCGTCGTGGTGAAGGTCTCCGGCGAGGCTCTGATGGGCCCCGATCGGTTCGGCATCCATCAGCCGACGCTGGACCGGATCGCGGCTGACCTCGTGGCCTCGCGCGATCTCGGCGTGGCGCTCGCCGTCGTGGTTGGCGGCGGCAACATCTTTCGTGGCGTGAGCGTCTCCGAACAAGGCACTCCGCGCGTCACCGGCGACACGATGGGAATGCTCGCCACGGTCATGAACGCGCTCGCCCTCGAGAGCGCGATTGAAAGGTCGGGACTGCCAGCTCGCACCATGTCGGCGCTGGGCATGCCGCAAGTGTGCGAGACCTACGAGCGTCGCCGCGCGTTGCGTCACATCGAAAAGGGGCGGGTGGTGCTGCTGGCAGCCGGGACCGGCAATCCGTTCTTCACCACTGATACCACAGCCGTGCTGCGCGCGGCGGAGCTGGGCGCCGAGGCAGTGCTCAAAGCCACCAACGTCGACGGCGTCTATAGCGCCGACCCCAAGCAGGAAAGAGCCGCCGAGCGCTACGAGCGCTTGACTCACCAGGAGGCGCTCGAGCGCAACCTGAAAGTGATGGATAGTACCGCCTTCGCGCTTGCTCGGGAAAACCGTATGCCTATCATCGTGTTCTCGATCCTCGACAAGGGAGCGATCGCGGCGGTGCTGCGCGGAGAAGGACGCTCCACCGTGGTCGGCAGTTGACGCGGTCTCGCTACCGCGTCACGCGAAAATCAAGACATGGATCGAGCAATTTATTCGAGGAAACGCCATGGCAAACCCAACGCACGACATCAACGAGATCAAGCGCCGCATGCAGGGCGCAATCCAGTTGCTGAAACAGGAATTGGGTGGACTGCGCACGGGACGCGCCTCGGCGGGCCTGCTCGAACCGGTACACGTCGAGGCCTACGGCACCCGCATGCCGCTGAACCAAGTCGCGACCATCAGCGTGCCGGAACCCCGGCTCATCTCGGTGCAGGTGTGGGACAAATCAATGGTGCATGCCGTCGAAAGGGCAATCGCCACCTCTGATCTCGGTCTTACGCCATCGACCGAGGGCCAGGTGCTGCGGCTGCGTATTCCTGAACTCAACGAAGAACGGCGCAAGGAGCTGGTGAAAGTCGCGCACAAATACACCGAGTCGGCACGCGTTGCCGTGCGGCACGTCCGGCGCGACGGCCTTGACGTGCTCAAGCGGCTCGAAAAGGATCACAAGATCAGCGAAGACGAGGGTAAGCGCTCATCCGAGCAAGTACAAAAGGCGACGGATGAAGCCATCGCCGAGGTCGACAAGATGTTGGCGAACAAGGAAAAGGAAATCCTCACGGTGTGAGGTTTAGCGGATGCCGGAGAGCGGGCCGCTGTGCACTGCCGAGATCGGCGATTTCGCCGTGCCGCGGCACGTCGCCATCATCATGGATGGCAACGGACGTTGGGCAGCGGCGCGCGGACTGCCGCGCGGGGAAGGGCATCGCCGTGGGGTTGAAGCGCTCCGCCGCACCGTGCGTGCCGCCGGCGATCTCGGAATAGGCTTTCTCACCATCTTTTCCTTCAGCGCCGAGAATTGGACGCGACCGCCCGCCGAGATCCGCGAGCTGATGGCGCTGTTGCGCCGCTTCATTCGTCACGATCTTGC
>DASQXF010000427.1:0-3856 GCA_035639895.1 Xanthobacteraceae bacterium | reverse complement strand
CAATGCTCGGGCAAGATGCCGCGGAACCGAGCGTGCATGCCGGCATCGGGATCGCAGACCGCCATCGCACCGGTCGTATCGCCGTGATATCCGCCCTTGAAAGCAAGGAACTTCCTGCGCTTGCGCATACCGCGGTTGAGCCAGAACTGCAGCGCCATTTTCATGGCGATCTCGACCGCGACCGAGCCCGAGTCGGAGAAGAACACGCGATTGAGATCGCCCGGCATCAGCGCCGCGAGGCGGCCGGCGAGCGTGAGCGCCTGTTCGTGGGCAAGCCCGCCGAACATCACATGCGGCATCAACGCGAGCTGGCGCTCGACCGCCTGGCGGATGTGGGGATGGTTATAGCCATGGCAGGCGGTCCACCAGGATGCGATGCCGTCGATGAGCTCGCGTCCATCGGTGAGCACGATGCGACTGCCAAAGGTGCGCGCCACGGGCAGCGGGGCGTGCGCCGTCTTCATTTGCGCATAGGGCAGCCAGACATGGGCGAGGCCGGTCTCATACCACGCAGGAGGAACTCCCTTTTTTCGCGACATTCGGCCCTTTCAATGCAAAGCTTGACCGGCAAGACCGGTTGAGGTCGACGATGCAGTCACTCGATGAATTCGCGATCGCCAAGCTCGCTCAACTTGAGCGCAGCAGTCTACGCCGCGCGCTCGTCGACACCACCCGGCTGACGGGAATTTGGGTGCTGCGCAACGGCCGCCGCCTGCTCTCGTTCTGCTGCAACGATTACCTCAACCTGAGCCATCACCCCGCGGTCAAGGAGGCGGCCATTGCAGCGCTGCGCAGCTACGGCGTGGGCGCCGGTGCCTCCCGCTTGGTGAGCGGCAATCATCCCCTCCTCGGCGAGTTGGAGGCGCGGCTCGCGCGCCTCAAGGAGACCGAGGGCGCCTGCGTGTTCGGCTCGGGCTATCTCGCCAATCTCGGCATCATCCCCG
Source organism: Xanthobacteraceae bacterium (assembly GCA_035639895.1). GTDB lineage: Bacteria > Pseudomonadota > Alphaproteobacteria > Rhizobiales > Xanthobacteraceae > VAZQ01. The sequence goes on along the minus strand of DASQXF010000427.1, from coordinate 2,912 downwards.
CACTGATCGGCCCCGGCGATCTCGTTCTGATCGACGAACTCGCCCACGCCTGTCTATGGGCCGGCGCTCGCCTCGCGCGCGCGACGGTCGTGCCGTATCGTCACGCCGATGTCGCGCACGCGGACGCGCTGATCACAGAACTGCGGCAGCGTCATCGACGCGCGCTGATCGCGACCGACGGCATCTTCTCGATGGACGGCGATATCGCGCCCTTGCATGGGCTGGCAGAGCTGGCGCAGCAGCACGATGCGTGGCTCCTGTCCGACGATGCGCACGGCCTTGGTGTCGTGGGCGGTGGTCGCGGCTCGAATTTCGTGCAGCTACCGAAGGCAGACATCCCGCTGCAAATGGGCACGCTTTCCAAGGCGCTGGGTGCCTATGGCGGTTATCTGTGCGCCTCTGCCGCGGTCGTGGATCTCATTCGCAACCGTGCGCGCACCGTGATCTATTCGACGGGACTTCCGCCGGCGATGGCCGCCGCCGCCCTCGCCGCGCTTGACGTCGTCGAACGCGAGCCCGGCTATGCCGCGCTTCCCCTGGCTAAGGCCAAGGCTTTTGCAACCTTCGCCGGGCTGCCGGAGCCGGTGAGCCCCATCGTTCCCCTCCTGCTGGGCGAGGCTGAGGCGGCGCTGAAGGCAGCGCGGTTGCTGGAAGAGGAAGGCTTCCTGGTCGTTGCGATCCGGCCTCCCACGGTGCCAGCGGGGACGGCGCGCCTGCGGCTGACGTTTACCGCGCAGCATCCCGACCGTGACATTGCGCGTCTGGCCGAGATCGTGCGCGAGCGCATCCTCGCGCACGCGCCGGCGATCGCAACCGAGGCGCAATGAGCGCCGTTTTCATCACGGCCACCGGGACCGACATCGGCAAGACGTTCGTCACCGCGGGATTGATCCGGCACATCCGCGGCAGCGGCGGCGGGGTCTTCGCGGTCAAGCCGGTCGTCAGTGGTTTCGATCCCGACGCCTGGGAGAAGAGCGATCCCGCGGTTCTGCTGGCGGCCCTTGGGCGTCCCATCGCGCTGGCGGAGGTCGAGCATATTTCGCCCTGGCGCTTCAAGGCGCCGCTTTCACCGCACATGGCGGGCACGCGCGAGGGACGTGCGATCGTATTTCGAGACCTCGTGGAGTTTTGTCGCAAAGCAATGGCCGAGCACCGCGGCACATGTCTGATCGAGGGCGTGGGCGGCATCATGGTGCCGCTCGATGACCGCCGCACGGTGCTGGATTTGATGTCGGTCTTGCGTATCCCGGTCATCCTGGTGGCGGGGAGCTACGTGGGCACCATCAGCCATACGTTGACGGCGCTTGAAGTCATGGCCCGACGCAATCTCGACCTCGCGGCGGTGGTGGTCAGCGAAAGCGAAGGCAGCGCCGCTTCCTTGGAGGACACGGTCGCTGCCATTGCGCAGTTCGTAGACGCGCTCGACGTGGTGGGGCTTCCGCGACTGCCGCCGGGAGCAGGCGATCATGCGGTCTTTGCGCAGATCGCCGGCTTGATCACCTGAGCCCCTGCCAAGGTCACGGGTTTCCGTGGATTCACGGCAGCAGGATACTGGAGCCCGTGGTCTTGCGACTTTCCAGATCGCGGTGCGCTTTCTGGGCGTCTTTCAGTGGATATTTCTGATTCACCGGAATCTTGACCGCGCCGCTCATCACCACGTCGAACAGGTCGTTCGCGATCGCGAGCAAGTCCTGGCGTTTGGCCGCATAGGTGTTCAGCGTCGGACGCGTGGCGAACAGCGATCCCTTGGTCTGCAGAAGGTTGATGTTGAAGGCATCGATCGGTCCGGATGACGAGCCGAAGCTCACGAACATGCCGATTGGCTTGATGCAATCGAGTGAAGCCGGGAACGTCGCCTTGCCAACCCCGTCATACACCACCTCGCACAATTTGCCGCCGGTAATCTCCTTCACCTTGGCGACGAAGTCTTCCTCGCCGTACAGGATGGTGTGGTGTGCGCCGCTTTTTTTGGCGAGCTCCGCCTTCTCCTTCGAGCCGACGGTGCCGATCACGTTCGCCCCGAGATGGTTCGCCCATTGGCAAGCGATGAGGCCGATGCCGCCGGCGGCGGCATGGATGAGCACGTTATCGCCCTTCTGCACCTTATAGGTCCGCCGCAGCAGATATTGCACGGTCATGCCCTTGAGCATCATGCCGGCAGCCTGCTCGTAGCTGACCTGGTCCGGAAGTTTCACCGCGCGATCGGCCGGCAGCACACGCTCGGCCGCGTATGCGCCGAGTGCCGAGACATAACCGACCCGGTCGCCGACCTTGACGTCAGTGACGCCAGGCCCAACCGCGATGACTTCGCCCGCTCCTTCGTTGCCGGAGACGAACGGCAGTCCGACCGGCGAGGGATACATGCCGCTGCGGAAATAGGTGTCGATGAAATTGATGCCGCACGCGTGGTTCCTGATCTTGATTTGGCCAGACCCCGGCGTCGGCGACTGAATGTCTTCGTAGGTCAGCACCTCCGGACCGCCCGTCTTATGCACTCGCACCGCTGCAACCATTGCTGTCACTCCTTGTCTCGACTTGCGCCGCCGCAAACCGGTGCGCCAATGTCTCTCAGCGGCGGCTGCCGATCAAGCCGTCAGCGGCGCCGCCGCCGCTGCCGCGTGCGCCTTGCCATGACGTTGCAGGCTTCCACTGCGGCGGAGAACGCCATGGCAAAATAGATGTAGCCGCGCGGAATATGGAACTCGAAGCCGTCGGCAACCAACGCAACCCCGATCAGCACCAGGAAGGCGAGCGCCAGCATCTTGGTCGTGGGGTGCGCGGCGATGAAGTCGCCGACCGGGTTTGCCGCCGCATACATCACGATCATGGCGATGACCACGGCGGCAATCATGACCTCAAGATCTTCGGCCATGCCGATCGCGGTGAGGATCGAATCGAGCGAGAATACCAGG
>DASQXF010000426.1:0-4672 GCA_035639895.1 Xanthobacteraceae bacterium | reverse complement strand
CAAGGCCGACATAGGTGAGCTTGGCGGAGGTGAGCAAACGGATGGACGTGATGCCCAGATCTTTGAGGATCTGGGCGCCGAGTCCGACCTCGCGCCATTGCCGTGAGCGTGCAACCTCGGAGCCGGTCGAGCCCATTGGCGGAATGGCATGCGTGGGCACGCCGGCCGCCCCGTCGCGCAGGAAGACGATCACGCCCCGACCTTCCTGCTTGAAGCGCTCAAGCGAGGCATGGATCGAGGTCCCGCCGCCAAAGACATCGCGGATGAGATCGGCTCGATGCAGCCGCGCCAGCATGTTCCTGCCGTCGCCGATGCGGCCGTAGACAAAAGCCATATGCTGAATGGCATCGAACGGAGTGACGAACGCATACCCCGCCAGTGTACCGATCTTGCTTTGCACTGGAAATTCGCCGATGCGCTTGACGAGCTTGTCGCGCGTCTGCCGATAGGCGATGAGATCGGCGATCGAAATCTGCTTGAGCTTGTGGCGCTCAGCAAATGTCGTCACGGCCGGTCCACGCATCACCGTACCGTCGTCGTTCATCAACTCGGCGAGAACACCGACCGGAGTTAGGCCGGCGAGACGGCAGAGATCGACGCATGCCTCGGTATGCCCGGAACGCATCAGCACGCCGCCGTCCTTCGCAACCAGCGGAAAGACGTGACCCGGGCGTACGAAATCCGCCGCGCCGGCATTGCCGTTGGCCAGTGTGCGTACGGTGTTGGTCCGCTCCTCCGCGGAAATTCCGGTGGTGAGTCCGTGACGCACGTCGACCGAAACCGTGAAAGCGGTGCCGAGCGGCGCGTCGTTTGCCGCCACCATTGGGTCCAGGTGCAGGCGTTTTGCCTCATCGGACGAGAGCGGAGCGCACACGATGCCTGACGTATGGCGGATGATGAAAGCCATTTTCTCGGGCGTACACCGGGAAGCGGCGACGAACAGATCGCCCTCGTTCTCGCGGTCGTCGTCATCGGCGACGACGACGATCTCTCCCGCGGCGAAGGCTGCCACCACCGCCTCGACGCGCTGATAGTTGTCGAGCACCTTGACTCACTCCACTCAGGCGCGGGCGAACGGCCACGGCGGTGTTTCGCCCAGCTGCCCGCGCTGACGCAAATAGTGATCGGCGAGCACGCATGCCACCATGGCCTCACCGATCGGCACCGCGCGAATGCCGACGCAGGGGTCGTGACGCCCCCTCGTGCTAATCTCGGTCTCGGCTCCATAACGGTCGACCGTGCGCCGGGGCGTGAGGATCGACGACGTCGGCTTGACCGCGAAACGGCAGACGATCGGCTGCCCCGTCGAAATACCGCCCAAGATGCCTCCGGCATGATTTGAGAGGAATACCGGCTTGCCGTCGTTACCGATGCGCATTTCGTCTGCATTCTCCTCGCCGCTCAGCGCAGCCGCTGCAAAGCCTGCCCCGATCTCGACTCCTTTGACGGCATTGATGCCCATCAAAGACGCGGCGAGATCGCCATCGAGCTTGCCGTAGATCGGGGCGCCGAGACCGACCGGCACCCCGTCCGCAACGACCTCGATGACCGCGCCAACCGAGGAACCGCGCTTGCGGATCTCGTCGAGATAGCCTTCGAAGAACTTCGCCTTGTCCGCATCGGGACAGAAGAACGGGTTGCGGTCCACCTCATTCCAGTTCCACCGCGCGCGCTCGACGCTGTGCTTGCCCATCTGGATCAGCGCGCCGCGCACCGTCATACCGGGCACGATCTTGCGCGCGATCGCGCCCGCCGCAACGCGCATGGCCGTCTCGCGCGCAGATTGACGACCGCCGCCGCGATAGTCGCGGATGCCGTATTTGGCATCGTAAGTATAATCAGCGTGTCCGGGCCGGTACTTGTCCTTGATTTCCGAATAGTCCTTCGCGCGCTGATCGACGTTGTCGATGACGAGTGCGATCGGCGTGCCCGTTGTCACCTGTTCGCCGGTGGTTTCGTCAGTGAACACGCCGGAGAGAATTTTCACTTGGTCTGGTTCGCGCCGCTGCGTGGTGAAGCGCGATTGGCCCGGCCGTCTTTTGTCGAGATAGGGCTGGATGTCGGCCTCGGTCAACGGCATGCGCGGGGGGCAACCGTCGACCACACAACCGATCGCGACTCCGTGGCTTTCGCCGAAGGTCGTGACCCTGAAAAGGTGACCGAAGGTATTGAACGACATGGGGTTCCACCCGCCGGCGTGTGGTAACCCGCGTGACCGCCGGGGTCAAATGGCCCTAGGAAGCGATAAGTGATTGCAGTGATCAAGCGTACCGGGCGAGCCCATTTGCCGAAAAGACGTAGACCACACCTTGGTCGATAGAATAGTGCGTGGCGTCCTGCGGCGGCGCGAGCCCGAGATGCGCGATCAAGGCGCGCGCGGTGCCGCCATGGGCGGCGACGACCGTGTCCCTTTCGATGGTCTCGTACCATTGCCGGATTCGAACGGCCACTTGTGCATAGCTCTCGCCGCCGGGCGGCATGAAGCCCCACTTGTCGGATTCACGCGCTGCAATGACGTGCTGATCTCGTGCAATGATCTCGGAGTAGGTCAGCCCTTCCCATTCTCCGAAGGCGATTTCGGCAAGTTGTCCTTCGACTGCATAGCGCGCGGGCTCGAGCCCGAGCGTCGCGCGCACAACCTCCATGGTCTTGCGCGCGCGCACGAGCGGACTCGAGACGTAGTCGAAGCTTTCCGGCGCGCGATGATCGCGGCGGAACAGGCGTTGCAGGATCACCGCGCAGCAAGCAGCCTGCGCGCACCCCGCCGCGTTGAGCGGCACGTCATGCCGACCCTGGAGCCGTTGTTCGATGTTCCAATCGGTGAGGCCGTGACGGATGTAGTAGACCACCGGTCGTGACACGAGTTCGTCCGCTTCTCAGGCCGGCAAGGTATCCCCCAGTCTGCACCGGCCCACCACGGACCGCTTCGCAGCCGAGGCGCATCGCTATCGTTCTTCCTTGTCGACGACGATATCCGGCGCGTCGGGATGCTTCATTCCGACGATGTGATATCCGGCATCGACGTGGTGAATTTCACCCGTGACGCCACGCGACAGATCGCAGAGGAAATATACGGCGGTATCGCCGACCTCCTCTATCGTCACGCTACGGCGCAGCGGCGCATTGTGCTCGTTCCATTTCAGGATGTAACGGAAGTCGCCAATCCCCGATGCTGCCAGCGTCTTGACCGGTCCCGAAGAAATGGCGTTGACGCGAATGTTCTTGTCGCCCAGGTCGGCGGCGAGATAGCGCACGGACGCCTCGAGCGCCGCTTTGGCCACTCCCATCACGTTGTAATGGGGCATCCATTTTTCGGCGCCGTAATAGGTAAGGGTGAGCAGCGCGCCCCCGCGCGGCATCAGTTTTTCCGCACGCTGGGCCAAAGCCGTGAATGAGTAGCAGCTCACCAGCAAGGTTTTGGAAAAATTATCGGGCGTCGTGTCCACGTAGCGCCCGGACAGCTGATCCTTGTCGGAAAAGGCGATGGCGTGCACGAGAAAATCGAGCGCGCCCCATTTCGCTTCGAGCGTCGCCAAAGCCGCATCGATCGTGCCGGGTTCAGTCACATCGCAATGGCCGATGACCAATCCGCCGACGTCTCGGGCAAGCGGCTCCACGCGCTTCTTGAATGCGTCGCCTTGATAAGTGAAGGCAAGTTCGGCGCCCTCGCGATGGCAAGCTTTTGCAATGCCCCAGGCAAGCGACCGGTTGTTGGCAACACCCAGGATCAGGCCCCGTTTGCCGCGCAAGAGGCCCGATGCTTCCGGCATGATCTCCCTCGCTGGCCCACGACAGCGACCTCGTATGGCATACGGCAAGAGCCCCCACAAGCAGCCGCACTTCGCCGCCACTTTGCACCCGAGCCGCGGGAATATCGCCGCGGCCAAAGTGTTTGTCGGAGTGATATCAAGCGGTAGGATGCGGTATCGAGACGTCCAAATTGGCGCTGCTTTGCGGCGCGTGGGAGGGAAAGGGCGTTGGGCGGATTCCGGCAAGCGATCGAGGCCGCGGTACCGGCATTGCGACGCTATGCGCGGGCGCTCACACGCAATGGCGAGCTTGCCGATGACCTCGTTCAGGACACGCTCGTGCGGGCGCTGAGGTCGGAGCACCTCTTTCATGGTGGCGACATTCGCAGCTGGCTCTACACGATCCTGACCAATCTCAACCGCAACCGCCTGCGCGCGCTGGCGCGGCGCCCGGCGCTGCAGTCCATCGACGACAACGATGCGCCCGAGCTGGCCGGGCCGGAGGCTGGAGCGCGCGATATCGAGCGGGCGCTCGCGTCGCTTGTCGAGGATCAGCGCTCGGCCCTGCTTCTGGTCGTGCTCGAAGGCCTCACTTACCGAGAGGTTGCTGAAGTGCAGGGCGTGCCCATCGGAACCGTGATGTCGCGACTCGCGCGCGCCCGCATGCAGATCAAAGCTTATCTCGACGGCGAGCGCCCGGCGCTCCGCCGAGTCAAGTAAGAGCAAGGAAAAAGATCATGATGGATGGAGACCCACGCGTCACCGAAGAGGAGCTGCACGCCTATGTCGACGGCGAGCTTGCGGCCGACCGCCAGCGCACCGTCGAGGCGTGGCTTGCCTCCCATCCTGAAGATGCTGCTCGGGTCGCCCAGTGGCGGGCGCAAGCAGAGGCTATCCGAGCGCGCTTCGGCGCGCTCGCCTCC
>DASQXF010000425.1:0-5289 GCA_035639895.1 Xanthobacteraceae bacterium | reverse complement strand
CCTGTTCAATCAGCCGCGCGCGGTTCGTACCATCCATCGCTCCGACGGCTGGACGGCGGACAAGGTTGCCCAGCAGCTCAAGGGCGCGCTCGGCCCCTCCTTCACGCCGCTCGAACGTTCCGGCGACGTATTTTCGTGGGATCCGATATAACTCGACGAGCGCGGCCAGCCGGTCGCCGGGGAAACGGCGAAGCGAGCCCGTTTTGACTACCGAACGCGAGCCGCTCGCCTGCTCCAGCAACCGAGCCTGCGGCGAAGTGGAACCGAGTGCGCCAACGCGGTTTGAAATCACATGGCCCAAGCCGAAGTTAGTCACGCGAACGACGATCTCGCACAAATCCGTGAGTCCGTTCGCACCCTCTGCGCCAAGTTCCCCGGCGAATATTGGCGCTCGCTCGACCGTGAGCGCGCCTATCCGACCGAGTTCGTCGCGGCGCTCACCAAGGCCGGCTTCCTCGCCGCGTTGATCCCGGAACAGTATGGCGGCAGCGGGCTGAGCCTGACCGCCGCGGCAGTGATCATGGAGGAGATCCAGGCGTCCGGCTGCAACGGCGCGGCCTGCCATGCCCAGATGTACACCATGGGCACGCTATTGCGGCACGGCAGCGCGGCACAGAAGTCGCGTTGGTTGCCCGCGATCGCATCGGGCGAGCTGCGGCTGCAAGCCTTCGGAGTCACCGAGCCGACATCAGGATCCGACACGCTCAATCTGCGCACCACCGCGGTGCGTGAGGGCGATCACTACATCATCAATGGCCAGAAGATCTGGACGTCGCGCGCCGAGCATTCCGACCTTCTCCTGCTCATCGCCCGCACCACTCCGCGTGAAACGGCGAAGACGCGCACCCAGGGCCTCTCGGTCTTTCTCGTCGACATGCGCCTTGCGCAAGGCACCGGCATCAGCATGAATCCGATCCGCACCATGATGAATCATGCGACGACGGAGCTGTTCTTCGACGATCTGCGTGTTCCAGCGGAAAACCTCATCGGCGAGGAAGGCCAGGGCTTCCGCTATATCCTCAGCGGCATGAATGCCGAGCGCATCCTGATTGCGGCGGAATGCATCGGCGATGCCAAATGGTTCATCACCAAGGCTACCGCCTACGCCAAAGAGCGGATCGTGTTCGGCCGCCCGATCGGCCAGAACCAGGGCGTGCAGTTCCCGATCGCGCGCGCCTATGCGCAGATGCGCGCGGCCGAATTGATGGTTCAGGCGGCCGCGTCCCGCTACGAGGCCGGGCGCGAGTGCGGTGCGGAAGCGAACATGGCCAAGCTGCTCGCCGCCGATGCCTCCTGGGCGGCGGCCGACATGTGCCTGCAAACCCACGGCGGCTTCGGCTTTGCCGAGGAGTTCGACGTCGAGCGCAAGTTTCGCGAGACGCGGCTCTATCAAACCGCCCCGATCTCGACCAATTTGATCCTGTCGTACCTTGCCGAGCACGTCCTCGGCCTGCCGCGATCGTATTGAACAGCTCAAGCCTGGGAAAAGCGACTTCCGGCTTGCACATGCGGCAACCGGTTGGCTAGGAGAAGGTTGATAGTCGGGTAGCCCTCATGACTACGACCCTTGTCGCCGATATCGGCGGCAGCAAGAGCCGGTTTGGGCTGGCCAACTCCTCCGGCCGCCTCGAACACATACTCGTCATCGAGAACGACACGGTCGCGGACCTCGATGCGGCGGTTGCGCGCTATCTTGAGGAGACGGGCGCGCGCCCGTGCGCGGCAACGCTGGCGGTTGCCGGTTCGGTCGGCGGTGAGGAGGTCGTCCTTACCAATCGCACGAACTGGCGACTGCGGCATGGCGAGTTTGGCAAGCGCTTCGGATTTTCGCAGTTGCGCGTTTTGAATGATTTCGAAGCCGTTGCCTGGGCTCTGCCGCACCTCGGCGCGGCACACACCCGGCCGTTGGGCACACCGGTGGAGCCGCGTGAAGGTGTGAAGGTCGTGCTCGGTCCAGGCACCGGTCTGGGGGTGGCGGCGCTTCTGCCGGCGGATGGCCGTTGGCACGTGATCGCGAGCGAAGGCGGACATGCCTCGTTTGGTCCGCAGGCGCTGGACGAAACCGCCATGTTCGCCAAGCTTCGTGAGGAATGCGGCGCGATCAGCGCCGAGACGGTGCTGTCCGGCCCCGGTCTCGTGCGGCTCGCGCGCGCCCTTGACCCGCAGGCAGGTCGTCACGAGCCCGAAACCATCGTCGCCAGCGCTCTGGCGCGCGAGCCCTCGGCGCACGCCGCGGCGCGAATGTTCGTGCGCCTGCTCGGGCGCTTTGCCGGCGGCCTGGCGCTCACCTTCAAAGCGCTGGGCGGCGTCTACATCACCGGCGGCGTCGCGGGTGGCCTCGGACCGCTCCTCGACGAGCCGCAGTTCCGCACTGCCTTCGAAGCGCACCCTCCGCACGAGGGTTTGCTCAAGACGATACCCACGCTGCTCATCACTTGCCCGCAGCCTGGCCTGATCGGCTGTGCGGCACTGGCGAGCGAGCACGCCGTCACCGTGTAAACCGACACTCGGAATCTCTGACTCGTCATGCCCGCGCTTGTCGCGGGCATCCGTCTTACAAACCATGCAACATCAAAGACGTGCACAGGCTCCTGGGTGCCGCCTTGCTATCATCACGCCAGACCAAGCTCGGTAAAGGCGTGCTTGTGATGCTCGGCGCTGTCGGGCGAGAAGCAGCAGAAAACGACCCGCGTGATGCCGCGCGGCCCATGGGCGATCTCTCCGGCCACTGTTCCCACCGCGATCCGTGCCGCGCGCTCCGGCGGAAAGCGATAGACGCCGGTCGAGATCGCCGGAAAGGCAATCGAGCTCAAGCTCCGTTCGGCCGCAAGCGCCAGGGCCGTGCGATAACAGGACGCAAGCAAATCATCTTCGCCCTTTTTGCCGCCGCCCCAAACCGGCCCGACCGCGTGAATAACGTGCTTCGTCTTTAGCCGATAGCCGCGGGTGATCTTCGCTGACCCGGTGTCGCATCCGCCGAGCGTCTCGCACTCCGCTTTGAGCTCCGGCCCGGCGGCGCGATGGATGGCGCCGTCGACGCCACCACCGCCGAGTAGCGTTTGGTTGGCCGCATTGACGATGGCCTCGACGTCGAGGGTCGTGATGTCGGCGACGCAGATCTCAAGCCGCGTCGTCCCGACCCCTGCGGTGAGGAGGGGAGCGCTCATGCAGCCGATGCTAGCGCAATCGCGAGCGCAGCGCAGCGCCCGCCGCCCGGCATTAGCTCTACTCGACCAGCTCCGGCTCGGCTTGAGCGGCAAAATCAATGGTGCTCCGCCGCCCGATGTCGCTGAAATGGGCGTCGAGGAAGCGCCGCGTCGCCCGCTGCCCTAGCTTGCGCAGCGTCTCGAAGTATTCGTAGTCGGTTTTGAGCGTACCGCGGCCGCCGAAGGGCTCGCCCAGATCCTCCATCGCGATGCGATGGAGCCTGAGCCGCCGGAATTCTCCAGGCCGAGTCCCGCGCGGCAATCGCCCTTCGTCGATGAGCCGGTTGACAAAAGCCACTCCACGCAGATCGGAAAGAAGCGAGGCGTTGAAGCTGATTTCGTTGACGCGGCTGATGATCTCCCGGGTGCGCGTCGGCAGCTCGCGGCGCTCCCGCGGATTGATCTGGACGATCAGCACGTCCTCCGCTGCGGTCGCGCATAGAAACGGGACGATAACCGGATTGCCGCTATAGCCGCCATCCCAATAGGGCACGCCCTCGATCTCCACCGCGCGGAAGAGCAGCGGAAGCGCGGCCGAAGCCATCACCACTTCTGCGCTCACTTCCGCGCGCGTGAATACGCGCTGCTCCCCGGTTTGGACATTGGTCGCGGAAATGAACAGCTCGAGGCTCGGATCTCCTCGGATGGCGTCGAAATCGACGAAACGCTCGACCAATTCCTTGAGCGGATTGATGTTGAGCGGGTTGAGATCATAGGGCGAGAGCATGCGCGATACCGCGCCGAACCACAGGCCTTCGCGCGGAACGAAAGGGAACAGCCGCTCCACGACCCCGCGCTGCAGATCCCCGAGATGGCCGTCGACGCTCACCGCGCGCCAAAAGTCGGCGAGCCGCTGGCGCGCCTCGTCCGGCCCGCCGCCGGTGAGTCCGTCGGCCAGCATGACCGCGTTCACGGCTCCTGCCGACGCGCCGGAAATGCCTTCGATTTCCAGACGGCCGTCATCGAGCAGCTGGTCGAGGACGCCCCAGGTGAAAGCGCCGTGGGCACCGCCGCCCTGCAGCGCGAGATTGACCGGCTTCGCGCTGCCCTCGCCCGCGCGACCAAGCGGGCGCCTTCGCCGCGGGCTGCGCGGCGTGAGCGCGCTTGAAACGAGATTTGCGAGCAGAATGGGAAACATTCTCGGATGGTTCGAAGGCGGCCTCAGCGACCGCAACTACGGCATATGGGGATGGAATTGTTGCATTGCAATAACAAATTTTGGCAGTGCAGCAAGAGCGAACGACGATCAAAAAGGCTAAGGTGCGGGCATGTCGAAAGCGAAAGCTTCGCGCCAGTCACCGATTCGGCGGCGGCCCGTTTTCCCGGCACCCGGCCATGACCACGATCGCTGCTCCAATGATGCGATGGCCGTGGCCGAGACGTTGTGCGCACAACGTGGCCAGCGCTTGACGCCGATCCGCCGTAAGGTGCTGGCCGCGCTATTGGACACGCATAAGCCGCTGGGTGCCTACGAAATCATCGAGCGGCTCGCGCTCAAGGGACCGCGGCCGGCGCCGATTACCGCCTATCGCGCGCTTGAGTTCCTGCGCGAGAACGGCCTCGTGCATCGCATCGAGAGCCGCAATGCTTTCGTTGCGTGCGTACACAATCACGCAGCCGGTTCCTTCGTCGTGTTCCTGATTTGCGAGCGCTGCGGCGCCGTAGGGGAGGCATCCTCCGACGAAGTTACCGCGACGCTCACATCAGCAGCCCGCGCTGCCGGTTTTGCGCCGAAATCGCCGGTGCTCGAGCTCAGTGGCATCTGCACGCACTGCCGCTAGATCCGATAGACAATGCAAGACCGCCGCGTTGACGCGGGCGGTGCAGTCTGGCACTTCCCTGCGGCAAAGGAGGCCCAAAATGACCGAAGCCGGGCCGCAGCAACGACGCCGGTCGGTACCCGTCGATGTCGGCGGCGTCACCGTCGGCGGCGACGCGCCCATTGTCGTGCAGTCCATGACCAATACCGATACTGCCGACGTGGAGGGGACGGCACGGCAGGTCGCGGCATTGGCGCGGGCAGGTTCCGAGATCGTGCGCATCACCGTCGACCGCAGCGAAGCAGCCGCCGCGGTGCCACACA
>DASQXF010000424.1:0-2695 GCA_035639895.1 Xanthobacteraceae bacterium | reverse complement strand
CGCGGTCCTTGTCGGTGCCCTTCATCTTTCCGTGCACCAGGTCGACGCGTTCGCCGAACTGCGCCTGGAGATGGGCGAAACGGTCCTCGGCGTCGGCGAGGTCGACGGTTTCCGACTCCTCGACCAGCGGACAGACCCAGTAGACCCGCCGGCCCTCCGTGAGCGCGCGGCCGACCGCGCCGACCACCTCCTCGAGCCGACTGAGCGGAACCGCCCGCGTGTCGATGGGCTGACGGCCCGCGGGTTTCTCCCGAAGTTCCGATACGTCCATGTCGCCGAAATAGGTGAGCACGAGCGTGCGCGGGATCGGTGTTGCGGTCATCACCAGCACGTCGACCGCCTCTCCCTTCTTGGCGAGCGCGAGGCGCTGATGCACGCCGAAGCGGTGCTGTTCGTCGACCACGGCGAGCGCGAGATCGCGAAACTCGACTTGCTCCTGAAATACGGCATGGGTGCCGATCAGCATGTGGATGTCCCCGAAAGCGAGCTTCTCGAGGATCTCGTTGCGCTCGCGTCCGCGCTCGCGATTGGTGAGGATGGAGACATTGATGCCGCCCGCGGCGGCGAGCGGCGCAATCGTGTTGAAGTGCTGCCGCGCCAAGATTTCGGTTGGAGCCATCAGCGCAGCCTGTCGGCCACCTTCGATGACGGTCGCCGCGGCGAGCACCGCCACCACCGTCTTGCCAGAACCCACGTCACCTTGCAGGAGCCGCAGCATGCGCTCGGGCTTGGCAAGATCGGCGACGATGTCGGCGACGGCACGCCCCTGCGAGGGCGTAAGCGAATAGGGCAAGGCTTCGATCAGCCGTTTCCTGATCTGGCCCGTCCCAGGCGTCGCGCGTCCCGCAGGCCGACGCAGATGCGCACGCACCAGCGCAAGCGCCAACTGACCCGCCAGAAACTCGTCGTAGGCAAGGCGCGTCCATGCCACGCCTTCGGGCAGCAGGTCGCCAGGCTCGGCCGGCCGGTGGAGTACGCGGAGCGCATCGGCGAAGGTCGGGAAGCGCTCGCGGGCGACCCAACTCGCTTCCTGCCATTCCGGCAAGGCCGGCAGACGTGTCAGTGCGGCATCGGCGGCTTTGCATACCTGGTTAAGCGTCAGTCCTTCCGTCAACGGATAGACCGGCTCGACCAACGGCAATTTCGCCAGGTCGGCTTCCGCCACGACACGGTCTGGATGCACCATCTGCAGCATGTGATCGTAGAGTTCGACCGTGCCCGATACGTAGCGCCGCTCGCCGACCGGGAGCAGTTTCTGCAGGTAATCCTTGCGTGCGTTGAAATAGGTCAGAGTGAGGTCGCCGGTCTCATCGCTCGTGTAGACGCGATATGGGGCGCGCGGCCGGTGCGGGGGCGACGGCCGGTGACGATCCACGGTGACCGCGACGGTGACGACGGTGTCGGGCACGACGTCGCGAAGGTTCGGCCGTGCTCGGCGGTCGATCGCGCCGGTGGGCAGGTGGAACAGCAGGTCGATGACACGCGCCGGCTGTTCGCGACCGAACAGGCGTCGATAGAGCTTTTCCAGCCGCGGCCCAATGCCGGGAAGGGTCGTGATCGCAGCGAATAGCGGGTTGAGCAGGCTCGGCCGCATTCGGATTCCAGCTTTTCTCGACACCGATGCTGGCGCGGACGCACCGGATAGGCAATGCGGCTGGGCGCTGACACGGCCCATGAACGTCGCTATATGACCTTCGCCCGGCCCGTCCGGGCTTTTGGCGTTGGCGACAAATGACCGGCACGGCACGTTCGAGCGATGGACTGGATGCGCGGCGGCGCAAAGTTCTATTTCGCGCCTGGCATCGCGGCATGCGGGAAATGGACCTGATCATGGGGCGCTTCGCCGACGTGGCCGTCGAGCAACTGGCAGCCGATGACCTTGCGGACTTCGAGCGTTTGCTGGAGGTGCCGGATCGCGAACTCTTGGCCTGGGTTACCGGGGAGTTCGATGTGCCGCGAAACTACGATACCGCGTTGTTCCGGCGGCTGCGCGATTTCAACCGCAGGGGTGAGGGTGCACGATGAGCGCGGTGCGCAATCCTGCGGAACTTCTCGCCCCGGGCCGCCCCCTCACAGTGGCGGGCGTCGCCGACGGCGCTGAAGCTCTCGTCGTTGCTGATCTCGTCCGCGCCGTGACCGGGCACAGCCCGGCAACCAACCTCGCCGTTGTCTGCCGGGACGGGCCGCGCATGGCCGCGCTCGCCCGTGCGCTGCATTTTTTTGCACCCGATCTCACCGTGCAGGAGTTTCCGGCTTGGGACTGTCTGCCCTACGACCGGGTCTCACCGCATGCAGGATTCGTCGCACAGCGCATGACGACGCTGTCGCGGCTGGTGCTCGCACAGGGGCACGACCGCGGCTCCGTGGTGCTCACGACGGTCAATGCCGTCCTTCAACGGGTCCCGCCGCGGGGCTTCGTTGCGCAGCAGTCGCTGTCGGTTGTGCCCGGTCATGTGCTGGCGATGGACGGCGTCACCCAATGGCTCGAACTCAATGGGTTCGTCCGCGCATCCACGGTACGTGAGCCCGGCGATTACGCGGTGCGCGGCGGCATCATCGATCTCTTCGCCCCAGGGATGGCGGAGCCGGTAAGACTCGATTTTTTCGGCAACACGCTGGAGACGATCCGCAGCTTCGACCCCGAAAGCCAGCGCACGACCGATCAGCTGCGCGCGCTCGATCTGGTGCCGGTCGC
>DASQXF010000423.1:0-5054 GCA_035639895.1 Xanthobacteraceae bacterium | reverse complement strand
GGGCACGCCCGCGGCGCCGATGCCGCGCTTGGCTTCACGGATTATGCCGTCCGCGATCAGGAGGTCACCGTCGATCTCGAGGTCACGCGAGGGATCGAGAATGTGTGCGTTGGCCAGCAGGATCGGGCGGCGCTCCGTGAGCATCATCATCGCGGATTGCCCTCGAGCGCGGTGAAGATTGATTCACCGCAAGCAGCAAACTCGGTCCTTACCCTCCCCCTTGTGGGGAGGGTCGCCCGACGAAGCGCAGCGAAGGAGGGCGGGGTGGGGGTGGTCCGGATAATCTCGGTGGCGCCACCTGCGCAGAATCGCGCGACCCCCACCCCCAGCCCCTCCCCACAAGGGGGAGGGGAGCCGACCGAGTGCGCGGAACCATAGCGTGCCAACGGCACCGGAACATGCCGCAAGGGCAGAGTCTCACGCATTCGGCAGGTTCCGCGAGAGCGCCTCGAGCACCGCCATGCGCACGGCGACTCCCATCTCAACCTGCTCGCGGATGAGCGACTGGGCGCCGTCGGCCACGGCGGTGTCGATCTCGACCCCGCGGTTCATCGGGCCGGGATGCATGACTAGCGCGTCCGGCTTGGCATAGGCGAGCTTCTTCTGATCGAGCCCGAAATAGTGGAAGTATTCCTGCATCGAGGGCACGAACGAGCCGTTCATGCGCTCGCGCTGCAGACGCAGCATCATCACGATATCCGCGTCGCGCAGTCCCTCGCGCATGTCCCGCGTCGCCTCGACCCCGAACCGCTCGATCCCGGGGGGCATCAGCGTCGACGGCGCGACCACGCGCACCCGTGCCCCCAACGCATTGAGCAGGATGATGTTGGAGCGGGCAACGCGCGAGTGCAGGATGTCGCCGCAGATGGCGACGATCAGCCGCTCGATGCGGCCCTTGTTGCGGCGGATGGTGAGCGCGTCGAGCAGCGCCTGGGTCGGATGCTCGTGCGAGCCGTCGCCGGCATTGATCACGGAGCAATCGACCTTCCTCGCCAGCAGCTCGACCGCGCCGGAGGCGTGATGGCGCACCACGATGATATCGGGGTGCATCGCGTTGAGCGTGATCGCGGTGTCGATCAGCGTCTCGCCTTTGCGCATGGAGGAGGACCCGACCGACATGTTCATGACGTCGGCGCCGAGCCGTTTGCCGGCAAGCTCGAAGGAGGCCTGGGTGCGGGTCGAAACTTCGAAGAACAAGTTGATCAGGGTGCGCCCGCGCAGCGACACCTGCTTCTTGTCGATCTGGCGGTTGAGCTCGACGAAATTCTCGGCGAGGTCGAGCAGCCCCAAAATCTCCTCGCGGGAAAGTCCTTCGATCCCCAACAGATGGCGCTGGCTGAGGACGAAGGTGAGCTTTGAGGCGATGTTCATTAAAGCCGCTTCTATAGGCCCGCGGCGGCCCACCCGCAAGGGAGCGCAGGCGCTGCGGCGAAAGCAACTGTGGATGTTTTACATGCGGGCCGAGCGACGTTTTCCGGATCGGATGCAGCGCGTAGCGGTGCATCGCTGATCCGGGACCGCCACGGGCCGTAACGATCCCGGGTCTGCAGCGCACCACTTCGTGCTGCGCTGCGCCCGGGACACACATTGAGCATGGCGGCAGGCTGAAACGGGGGAGAATTCGCGTTATCAATTCATGCTTGCGCGGACAGCATGGAGCAGGCGATGCGCGTGGAAGAGGTGCTCAACCAGTCGCCGCCCTATGTGGACGTCGATCTCTACGCCAGCGATCGGCCGCTGCAGGAGGCAATTGCGGCCAATGGCGGCGAGCGCGAGGGGGCGGCGCTATCGGCCTTCGGCAAGCGCTGGGGCACGGCCGAGATGTTCGAGCTTGGGCGGGCAGCCAACCAGCATCCGCCGGAGCTGAAAGCGTTCGATGCAAAGGGCTTCCGCCGCGACGTCATCGAGTTTCATCCCGCCTATCACCAGCTCATGGCAGAGAGCATCGCCGCCGGCTTGGCGGCCTCGACTTGGCGCGAGGATGCGACGCCGGCGCACGCGCCCGCACAAGTCACCCGCGCCGCGCGCTTCTACATGGCGGCGCAAATCGAGACGGGACACCTTTGCCCGGTCACCATGACGCACGCGGCGGTCGCGGCACTCGCCGTCGAGCGTGAGCTCGTGCCCCAGCTCATGCCCAAGATCATGTCGCGCCGCTACGATCCCCGCTTCTGTCCCTGGTGGGAGAAGGGCGGCATCACGCTCGGCATGGGCATGACCGAGAAGCAGGGCGGCACCGATGTTCGCACCAACACGACGCGCGCGGAGCTCGCCAGCGAAGGCTACGCCATCACTGGCCACAAATGGTTCATGTCGGCGCCGATGTGTGATGCCTTTCTGGTGCTGGCGCAGGCGCCGGGCGGGCTCACCTGCTTTCTCATGCCGCGCTTTCTCCCCGACGGTCCCGTCAACGCGCTCCATTTCCAGCGCCTCAAGGACAAGCTCGGCAACCGCTCGAACGCCTCTTCCGAGGTCGAGTTTGCGAACGCCTTTGCCTGGCGCGTGGGCGAAGAGGGTAGGGGCGTGCGCACCATCATCAACATGGTGCAGCTTACGCGGCTCGACTGCGCCATTGCGTCCGCCGGCATCATGCGCATGGCGCTGGCCCAGGCGATCCACCACGCGCGTTACCGCACCGTGTTCCAAAAGCATCTCGTCGATCAGCCGATGATGCGAGGGGTAGTCGCGGATCTCGCGCTCGACGTGGAAGGGGCGACCGCACTCGTCATGCGGCTCGCCCGTGCCTACGATCTTGCCGCGCGTGATCCCGGCGAGGCCGCGCGCGCGCGGCTGCTCACGCCGGCGGTGAAATACTGGGTTTGCAAGCGCGCGCCGGGCTTCACCTATGAGGCGATGGAGTGTCTCGGCGGCAATGGCTATGTCGAAGAGAGCGTGTTGCCGCGCCTCTATCGGGAGGCGCCGGTCAACGCCATCTGGGAGGGCTCGGGCAACGTGATGTGCCTCGATGTCCTGCGCGCGCTAGCGCACGAGAGCGAAACAGGACGCGCGATGCTGGCTGCGCTCGCCGAGGAGGCGGCCGATCTGCCGGGCGCAGGGGCCGCATGCGCTGCCGTCGAACGCGCCTTTTTGGCCGCGGATGCCGAGACTCACGCGCGCATCGCGGTCGAGCGTCTCGCGCTATTGGCAGCGGCGGCCGCAGTGCGGCAGAGCGCCGGCCCCGAAGTCGCAACGCTGTTCGCGCGCACGCGGCTGCAGGATGGCCACGGCGCGATGTACGGAACGAGCGAGATATCTCTCGACGACGCGCGCCAGCTCATTGAGCGCGCCTTGCCATCGGCTTAGCGAAGCGCCGTCGTTTTGGCGCTGCATCAGCTTATCTAGCCAAGTCAGCCGCCGGCCTGTCAGATGGATATTTGTATGACCCGAACCTGAGTACCAGGACGGCGAATGACAGAAGGAGAATCCCGGCGGTTAGGATCAGTATGTCCATTCCTGTCCGCTGCTCGGCGCCGACTATTTCGATCAGCATGCGGCCGAGCGCAGTAATTGCAACATAGATGAGGTATCGTACTGGGAGGCGTGTCGTCTTGAAATAAATTCCGACCATTGCTCCGATTTCAAGATAAATGAACAACAGGAGGATGTCTGCGAGGCTCGCCCGACCCTGGGCAGCCATTCCGAGGAAAGCTGCTGCCGCCGACCAAACGGTCGTCGCGCCAATTGCGAATAGGGCCAAGTAATGAAATCCGTCGACTAGAAGCGCGCCAAACGTTTCGACTGCCTCTTTCATACCCCGATGCAAGCTACTCGTGGCAGTACCGAGCCGGCGCATTGTTTCCAACATGGACCCCTCCTGGTTTACTCGGATCTATCTTGGTCGGCCGGTCGCACGCGATTGGCTTACAGTTCCGGCAATCTCAATGTTTCGATAATGCCAGCGCGCCGCGGGAGAGCCGGTCGAGCGCCCCCTGGAGGATGTATGCGGCGGCGTGCTGATCGATGATCCGGGCACGGCGGGCACGCGTCACATTCGCGGCGATCAGCTCGCGCTCGACCGCGGCGGTGGACAGCCGCTCATCCCAGAACGCAATGGGAAGCTCGGTGAGCCGCGCCAAGTTGCGCGCAAAGGCGCGCGTCGCCTGCGCGCGCGGACCCTCGCTGCCGTTCATGTTGATGGGAAGCCCGAGCACGAACGCGACTGCCTGCCGTTCCGCGGCAAGCGCAAGCAGCCGCGCCGCGTCGGCGGAGAATGTCTTGCGCGCGATGGTTTCGACGGCGGCCGCGAGCCGCCGGTCGGGATCGCTGGCGGCGACCCCTATCGTCTTGGTGCCGAGATCGAGCCCGATCAAGGCGCCGCGGGCGGGCAGATGCGCCGCCGCCTCGGCCAGGGGAAGGATCAATGCCGGCATCGCCGATGCGTAGCACGCGCCGGCGACGCGGACTATCTGCAATCGCCGCTGCCGCGGCGTGGTGCTAGGCCGCCGCGCTGCGCTTGGTGTGTCGGCCCTCGGCGATCTCCTCGATGATCTTCGCGGAGAAGGCGTCGAGGTCGCCGGGCTGGCGCGACGTAATCACGCCCTGGTCGACCACGACCGGAGAATCCTCCCACTTGGCGCCGGCGTTGATCACGTCGGTCTTGATCGAGTGGTAGGACGTCGCTTTACGACCCTTGATGATGCCGGTTTCGATCAGCAGCCAGGGCGCGTGGCAGATCGCCGCGACCACCTTCTTCTGATCGAAGAATGCGCGAATGAATTCCAGCGCCTTGTCGTTGATGCGCAACAGATCGGGATTGATCTGGCCGCCTGGGAGCACGATAGCGTCGTAATCGTCGACCGACGCGTCGCTCAGACTTCGGTCGGCCTCCACCGGCCGGCCCCAGTCCTTCATGTCCCAGCCCTTGATCTGGCCCCTCTCCGGCGACACGACGTCGACCTTGGCGCCGGCCTCCTTGAGCTTGGCGAGCGGAACCTCCAGTTCCGATTGTTCGAATCCGTGCGTGGCGAGAATTGCCACGCGCTTGCCGGACAATTTCATTGTTCGTCTCCTTGCAACACGCGCCCTGAACGCACCTGATGTGCGTTGGGCAAACG
>DASQXF010000422.1:0-6502 GCA_035639895.1 Xanthobacteraceae bacterium | reverse complement strand
CGAGCCGTCGCGCGTATTGGCCGCGATCTCGATTTCGGGCGCAAGCTTGGCGAACGTCGCGGCGAGCAGCGGTAGGCCCGAGATCACGCCGGCCTGGCGTGCCACGACGAGGGCACGTGCGCGTGTGTCTTCAGGGATGGTGGCGATCGCAGTAACGTCGCCGGCGCGCCCCAGATCCTCGGCGAGTGCGCGCGTCACCGCGGAGTCGATCTCGAGCGGCGACAGGAAAGCGTAGGGGCACAGCAGAGAGCGTGTCATACGAAATCCGGATCATCCACTCTCGATCAGGTTACCTGGCGTCGTCCCCGCGAGGGACACCCCGCGACAGCAGAAGCGCGTTTACGCGCGTCTGTGACGCGCTATGCGTCGCGGGGCGCCCCTCGCGGGGACGACAGCATGCGAACTGACGAGCCGGCAGTATACCGTGCGTTGGGCGCGCACGATCATCGCGGCAGCCCGAGTGGCATGCAAGCTCTTGATGGGGTTCTTTCTCGATTCGAGATGAAGTTCTTCTCGATTCGAGCGCCTAACACCGCGGTCTGCCCGCTGCCAGCTCCGGCGGGACTAACTGCCATGCGTCGGAGGAAGAAGCTTCACCAAGTTTTCGTTTGAGGATGAAGGCACGACGCCGTACAAGCGACCGCCGGGTGTCTTGGCCCGGCAATTGTTCTTTAGATTACGAAACGGGTTCGCGCTCATGGCCATTTCGGTTTCTTCTGGCTCGAAAGTCGTCGCGATCGGCTGGCGCACGCCGGCCGTGATCGTGCTGTGCGGCTGTCTCATCTCCATGATCAGCTTCGGGCCGCGCGCCACCCTCGGCTTTTTTCTGACGCCGATGTCGCAAGCCAATGACTGGGGTCGCGACGTGTTCGGATTGGCGTTGGCGATTCAGAACATCCTCTGGGGGATCGGCCAGCCGTTTGCCGGCGCCATCGCCGACCGCTTCGGCACCATGCGCGTGTTGTGCGCCGGGGGCGCCTTTTACGCGGTCGGCCTGATCCTGATGGCGTATTCGACGTCTCCGCTGATGCTCGACCTCGCGGCCGGCGTCTTCATCGGCTTTGGCTTGGCCGGCTGTTCGTTCTCCGTCGTGCTCGCCGCGTTTGGCAAGCTCTTGCCCGAGCGCTGGCGCTTGCTCGCGTTCGGCGCTGGCACCGCTGCCGGCTCGTTCGGCCAATTCCTCTATTCTCCGGTCGCGGTCTCGCTGATGGATGCCTTCGGCTGGCAGACCGCGCTACTGGTCTTCGGCGCGGGCATGCTGCTGGTGCTGCCGCTGTCGCTTGCACTCGCTACTGCGCCGGCGGAGACCTCGCAAAGTGCGGCTTCGCAGTCCCTGCGGCAGGCGCTGTCGGAGGCGATCGGGCACCGCTCCTATGTGCTGCTCGTGCTCGGCTTTTTCACCTGCGGTTTCCAGCTCGCCTTCATCACCGTCCATATGCCGGCCTACCTGGTCGATCGGGGGCTTTCCGCGCAGGTCGGCGGCTGGACCATCGCGGTGATCGGGCTGTTCAACATCGTCGGCTCGCTCGCCTCGGGCTGGCTCGGCAATCTCATGCCGAAACGATACCTCCTCTCGTTCATCTATTTCGCGCGCGCGGCCGCGGTGCTCGCCTTCATCTCCTTTCCGGTGACGGCAGTATCGTCGATCCTGTTCGGCGCGGTGATGGGGCTGCTCTGGCTCTCGACGGTCGCACCGACCAACGGCATCATTGCCTTGATCTTCGGCACGCGCTGGCTCGCGACGCTCGCCGGATTGGCGTTTTTCAGCCATCAGGTCGGCGGTTTTCTCGGCGTGTGGCTCGGCGGCATCGTGTTCGTGCGCACCGGCTCCTATGACGCAGTGTGGTGGCTGTCGGTCCTGTTCGGCGTGCTCTCCGCCGTGATCAACCTGCCGATTGTCGAAAAACCGGTGATGCGTGCGGCACCCGCGACCGCCTGACCGCGTTGCGGGCGACAACGCGCGAGATGGAAGCGAGCACATGCAAGGCGGGGACAATATCAAGGCGGACAGCATCGCTGCCGCGTCCTCCGATGTCCGCCGCCAGTTCTCCTGGCGTACTCCGGCTCTCATCCTGGCCTGCGGTTGTCTGATCGCGCTCATCGGTTTCGGCGCGCGTTCGGGGTTGGGCTTCTTTCTCACCCCGATGTCGAGCGTGCACGGTTGGGGGCGCGACGTGTTTGCGCTTGCGCTCGCGATCCAGATGCTGCTTTGGGGCGCGGCGCAGCCGGTGGCCGGCGCGCTGGCGGACCGCTATGGAGCGATGCCGGTTCTCAGCGTCGGGGCGATGCTCTACGCGCTCGGCCTGGCGGCCATGGCCTATGCGAGTACGCCGGCAATGCTCCATCTCACCGCCGGCGCGGTGATCGGTTTCGGGCTCGCGGGCTCCTCTTTTACGGTCGTGATCGGTGCGTTCGGCAAGCTGATGCCGCCGCAATGGCGCTCGCTCGCATTCGGCGCCGGGACGGCCGCCGGCTCGTTCGGGCAATTCGTGTTCTCTCCGCTGGCGGTGGCGCTCATTGACGGCATCGGTTGGCAGGACACGCTCGTCGCCTTCGCCGCCGTCGTACTCCTCATCATGCCGCTGTCGCTCGCGCTCGCGTCGCCAAGGCAGGCCGGCGGGCCGATCGCGCCGACCAGCCAAACGCAGCAATCGGTGGCACAGGCGCTCAGCGAGGCACTTGGCCACAAGAGTTATGTGCTGCTCGTGCTGGGATTCTTCACCTGCGGCTTCCAGATCTTCTTTATCGCCGTGCATTTGCCGGCCTATCTGGTCGACCGCGGTCTACCGGCAGAGGTCGGCGGCTGGACGCTGGCCAGCATCGGCCTGTTCAACATCATCGGCGCCGTCGTCGCCGGTTGGCTCGCTGCGTTCACGCCCAAGCGCTACATCCTGTCGCTCATCTATGTCGGCCGCGCGGCGGCGATCCTCATCTACATCCTGCTCCCGCCGAGCACGCTTGCGACCCTGATCTTCGGCGCGGTGATGGGCTTGTTCTGGCTATCGACCGTGCCGCCGACCTCCGGCCTGGTTGCGGTCATGTTCGGCACGCGCTGGCTCGCCATGCTGTTCGGGTTTGCCTTCTTCAGCCACCAGGTGGGTGGCTTCCTCGGCGTATGGCTCGGCGGCGTGCTGTTCGAGAGTAGCGGGTCCTATGATGTCGTGTGGTGGCTCTCGATCTTGCTCGGCCTCTTGTCGGCGGTGATCAATTTACCAATCGTTGAGAGGCCAGTGGCGCGATTGGCGCCGGCCTGACACAGTCATCATCCGCCAAGCGGATGATCCAGTGTTCACCAAGATGCATACGCAGCAGGCTCTGTGACGTGCTTTGGTGCCTACTGGACGCCGGCTTTTGCACCGGACGGGAGCCGGAGAACGACCGTGGCGACTTTCAAAGCGATCGTGATCGAGAAAACGGATAACGGCTCGAAAGCCGCCCTCGCCGATTTCGACGAACGCAATCTCATGGAGGGCGACGTCACGATCGACGTCGAATGGTCGACGCTCAATTACAAGGACGGCCTCGCGATCACTGGGAAAGCGCCGGTGGTGCGGCGCTTTCCCATGGTTCCTGGCATCGATCTTGCGGGAACCATCGAGAGCTCGAGCCACCCCGAATGGAAGCCCGGCGACAAGGTGATCCTCAACGGCTGGGGCCTGGGCGAGACGCATCTCGGCGCCTATGCCGAGAAAGCGCGAGTCAAGGGAAATTGGTTGGTGCCGCTTCCCTCCGGGATGAGCGCGCACGACGCCATGGCGATCGGCACCGCCGGCTATACCGCGATGCTCGCGGTCATGGCGCTCGAGGGCCACGGCCTCACTCCCATGAGCGGACCGGTGGTGGTCACAGGGGCCGCGGGCGGCCTCGGCTCGGTCGCCATTGCAATTCTTAGTCATCGTGGCTTTCAGGTCACGGCCTCGACCGGGCGGCCGCAAGAGGCCGAGTATCTCAAAAGCCTCGGCGCGAACGAGATCATCGACCGCAAAGAGCTCGCCGCACCCGCAAAACCGCTGGGAAAAGAACGCTGGGCGGGCGGCATCGACATGGTCGGCTCGACCACGCTCGCCAATGTGCTCTCGATGACGCGCTACGGCGGAGCGGTCGCGGCTTGTGGATTGGCCGGCGGCATGGATTTGCCGACATCGGTCGCTCCGTTTATTCTGCGCGGTGTTTCGCTTCTCGGCATCGATTCCGTGATGCGTCCGATTGCCGACCGGCGAATCGCGTGGAGGCGTTTGGGGAGCGAGCTTGATCGGGGAAAGCTGGCGGCCATGACGAGCGAGATCGGGCTCGCCGAGGTGATCGCAGCAGCCCGAAACATCGTCGAGGGACGCGTCCGCGGTCGCATCGTGGTTAAGATCGGGTAACCAGTTTAGGATTTGTTGACCAAGATCCGGCAAAGTCGCGCCTGATTCATATGGTTAACGGGCGGTTACGGTCGCCGCGGCGGCGGTAACGGGGGAGGGGATATGATTGCGCGGTTCGCAATTGTGGTCGTGACGTTGCTGGCGGCCGTCACGGCGCAGGCGGAAGTGCTGAGCCCGGAGGCGGCGCGGCGCTTCGTCGCCGGCAAGCTTTTCGCATTCAACTGTTTCGACGGCTCGCGCGGTGCCGGGCGCATTTACGGCGACGGTTCTGTGATCGGCACCATCCAGGTCCGCGGCTCGGGACCGGTACGGTCGGTATGGCTGCCGGCGGGAACGCTGCGGGTGCGCGGCGAGTCGTGGTGCGCGTCGCTTCAGGGAATGGCGTTCGAGCCGTGTTTCCGTCTCGAAAAGACCACCGAGCGCAGCTTCCGCGGCTCGTGGCTGGGTTTTGCCTATTGCGACTTCACGCGCCGCATGAGCGTCGCCGGCATCGGCCCGCACCGGCATTCCTCCGAGCCGGTGTCGCTCGAGGCGACGGAGGCGTCCGGCCCCAACTGAGCGCTGGCTGAGATGGCTTGCTGTCGTCCCCGCGACGCATAGCGCGTCATAGACGCGCGTAAACGCGCTTCTGCTGTCGCGGCGTAGGGCGCCCCAACCGCGGCACTGCTCAGGAGAAAGGTCATGAAGGCTCAGCGGCTTCTTATCGCGCTCGCGTGTTTCAACCTCGCCCTCCTCGTATTTCTGCTGGCGCAGATCGAGGTGCGCTTTTTCGGATGGCGCTTTCTTCCGCGGCCGGTCGAGGTGAATAGCGTCGGATCGGTGCTCCGTGGTCGCGCCCTCGAGATCACCGACGATCAGGGAAGAATTCGAGCGAGCATCATGGTGCACCCTGAAGATCGAACCCTTCCGTATCCTGAAACTGTGATACTCCGGCTGATCGATCAAAACGGTGGACCCGCTGTGAAGCTCGCAACTACGGACCGAGGTGCAGGTCTCCTGCTCGGGGGCGATGCCCAGGGCACGTATGTTCAGCTGTCTGCACAGGGCATGCGCGTAACCAAAGACGGACAGCAGCAATTGATCCCGTAGGTGGCCGCCAATAATGCGGTCCGCGGCGCGCCACGGCGCCCTAGCGCGGCGCAGAATAGTAATAGACGTCCTGGATTGATGTCGGCCGGATGACGATCGTGCGCTGCGTCCCGTCGGCCGCATAAGAGCTCACGGGGATATCGCGCAGATTGTCCTGAAACTTGCGCACGGCATTCAACGCTTCATTGCTCGGTTTCGCCCCACGAGCTTCGCGAGTTGTTTTCTTCGCGGCGGATGGTTGCGACTCGACGACAGGCTTTGCAACGCGCCGTTCGGTGGCGACCGGCCGTGCTGCGTGCCCAGGCCGCGTGACGTTACGCTGCTTGGCGACAGGCCGCTCACCGGCGACCGGCGGCGCTGACGCTTGCTGCGGCGCCGAGACTTCGCTCTGCTGAGTTGCGAGCCGCGGCTCCTCGGCGATCGAGGTTCCTGCCTCCTGCCGAGATGCACTGACCTCGCTCGGTGCAGTGGGTTCGCTCGGCTGCGCCAACTTCTCCGCTGCAGCGGAGAGCTGAGTTGAGGTCTCGGACTGAGCTGAGGTCTCGAACTGAGCTGAGGCAGTTGAGGCCTCGGACTGAGCTGAACCAGTTGAGGCCTCGGACTGAGCTGAACCAGTTGAGGCCTCGGACTGAGGTGAGCCAGTTGAAGTGTCGGACTGAGTTAAGACCGAGACTCGAGTGTCTGAAGGCTGCTCAGGCGTGCTCTCGGCGGAGGAGCGAGATTCGACGGCGTCCGAGGCGGGCGAACTCGCCTCCCAGGGCATGCCGCGTCGTGACAGACAGTTTCGATCGAAGTGCCACCAATTTTGCTGGTTGCAAGCCGGGGCAGGGGGATCGGAAAGCTGCTCGCTCGCGAGGAGCCGGTCCTCGAGCGTGGGCGGGAGCAAGGCCAGCACGCCGATCAGACCCGCGCACCCGACAAGCGAGGCGCAGATCACAAAACGCAGGTTCGAATACAAGGCCCTGTCTCCCTAGATCGGAAACCTCGGCCCCCCTTAGTTGCCCAAAAACAACGCCGCTGTGGCGGGACTATGTCCGTTCGAGAGG
>DASQXF010000421.1:0-4493 GCA_035639895.1 Xanthobacteraceae bacterium | reverse complement strand
CTATAAAGCCAGCGCGGAGAGCTGGGCCGCCGCCGGTGTCCTCGACGCCGCCGTGCATACGCGCAACCCTGTGCGCGCGATATTTCTCCATCTCAGCGGCCGGCTGCAGCACGCGCGTCGTCTGCTCGCCGATCTCGTCCATGGCGATCTTGCCGGGGTTCATGCCACCGGCATTGCCGTTCACAACTTGGTGCGCGGCTTCGAACGCATGCGCGAGCTGTGGAGAGAGCCGCACTGGCGCTCTCCATCGTCGGCAGATGCGGTGGTCGAACAATGCGTGTTTGCGCCGCCGAGCGTGCTGCGTCAGGCGGCAATGCCCGGCGCCACCGTCTCCGGCGCGGTGCGTGCGGGCAGCCTGGTCGTGCTTGAACTCGACGCCGCGCGCGCGCGCACGCCCGGCCGTGACCTTGAATTCATGGAAGGTACCTGGGCGCAGTGTCCCGCCGCAGGCTTCGTCCCGGCCTTATTGCATGCGGTCTGGAAGCGAGCGATCGCTGCGCCGGCGGGTGAGGTCGTGTCATGAGCCAAGATATCATCTTCACGCCGCTGCGATTCCGCAACCTCACAGTCAAGAACCGCATCTTCCGCTCGAATATCTCGGGCCGGTTCGACAATGAGGACGGTTCACTCACCCAGACTCGCATCAATTGGGAATGCAAATTCGCAGCCGGCGGTGTCGGCGCGATCATTTCCTCCTACGTGCCGGTGCTGATGGAGGGACGCATCATCGCCGACTACGCCACAATCCACCGCGACGATTTCATCCCGTTGTGGGAGCGGCTCGGGGAGGCGGTGCATCGGTTCGACTGCAAGTACATCATGCAGCTCAGCCATTCCGGCCGGCAGATGGATATGCCGGGGGTGCACAATGCCCACCGGCCGGCATTGAGCTCGACGAGCCGCAAGGAATCGCTGCACGGCTTTCTCTGCCGCGCCGCCAGCAAGGCCGAGATCGATCACCTCGTGCAAGCCTTCGCCGCTGGTGCGTGGCGGGCGCGCGAAGCCGGGCTCGACGGTATCGAGCTGCACGCGGCCAACGGTTATCTGTTCACGCAGTTTCTCTCCTCAGGCATCAACGATCGCACCGACGAATATGGCGGGCCGCTGCAGAACCGCGCGCGCTTTCTGCTGGAGGTGATCCGCGCGATCCGCGACCGCGTCGGCCGCAACTTCCACCTGCAGGTCAAGCTCAGCGCGGTCGACCGCAACAACGTCATCCCGTGGGAGAAGAAAGGCAACGTGCTCGCCGACACGATTGAAGTGGCGAAATGGTGCGAGAGCGAGGGCGCCGACGCCATTCACGTCTCGACCGGCTCGCTGTTTCCCCACCCGCTCAACCCGCCCGGCGATTTCTCCTTTGAGACTATCGCCACCACCTACGACGCGATGATCTCCTCGGGTGTGGATGCGTTCCGCAATTTCCTTCTGTTCCGCTATCGCATGCTGCGGCCGATCTTCCGCTGGATATGGTTCCGCATGAAAAAAGGCCTGCCGATCGAAGGCGTCAGCATGGAAGAGGCGCGCGCGATCAAGGCCAATGTGACGGTGCCGGTGCTCAATACCGGCGGCTACCAGACCGCCTCATTCATTCGCAACGGCATCACCTCGCGTGCATTCGATGGCGTCGCCATCGCCCGCTCGCTGGTCGCCAACAACGATCTCGTGCAGCAATGGGCCATGGGGCGCGACCTGCCCGAGCGACCGTGCACCTATTGCAACAAGTGTTTGCTCAACGCGGCGAAGAATCCGATGGGCTGTTACGAGCTTGCACGCTTCCCGAGCCGCGACGCGATGATCGAGGAGCTGATGACGATCTACGCGACGCGTCCGACGCTCAATCTGCCGCCCGTTGCGCAAGCGCAGGCGAAGGCCGCGTAAGGAGGTCGATCGCCGTGGCCGCCGAAGCACCTGTCACCTACGTCGAGACGCAGTTGCGCCGGCGGCGACGTCTGCTCCTTCCGCTGCTGATCTTGCTCGCGCTGGTATTGGTCGTTGGCCTGATTGCGGTGGGTTTCGCCCTAGCTGCCGCAGAGCGGCTGACGCGTAATCGCACCGAGGTCTTTCCCGACATCACGGCTCATTTCGAGCATGGGTCGATCGGCGCGGACCAGAGTAGCGGCATTCCCTTCTGGGTCTGGAAGGCGCTGCCGCGACTGTTTCCCGCGGAGTTCGACGGTCATCTCGACTATCGCGCCTTCGGCTTTCTCTACCGGACCGACGGCCAAGGCCGGCAGGAGGACCTGCCGATCGGCATTTCAAAACGCGATTTCCGTGGCGTCGATCTCGTCTGGTTCAACTGCGCGATCTGCCACACCGGGACTTACCGGACCTCCGAAGGGGCCGAGCGCGTCATCGTCCGGGGTATGCCGTCGAACAACCTGAATCTCTACGGGTTCATCCGCTTCATCCTCGATGCCGGCGTGGACGAGCGGTTGAAGCCGGACAAGCTCATCCCAGCGGTGCAGGCGGCTGGGGCAGATCTCAGTCTCATCGAGCAGCAGGTATGGCGACTCGTCGTCATACCTCGGATGCGCGAAGGCTTCATCGAACGGCGCTCGCGACTGCAGCCGTTCCTCGCGGCGCAGGCGCCCTGGGGGCCGGGCCGGGTCGACACCTTCAATCCTTACAAGCTGGTGCAGATGGAGATGCTGCTTGACGCCGTTTCCCCTGACGAGCGCCATGCGGCGAGCGACTTTCCCTCGGTCTTCAATCAGAAGCCGCGCGAGGGCATGCATCTGCACTGGGACGGCAACAATTCCTCCCTCGCCGAGCGCAATCTCTCCGCCGCGCTCGGTGCCGGGGTCACGCCGGAGACCGCCGACCACGCCGCCATCGAACGCGTAGCCGCGTGGCTCGGCGATCTACAGCCGCCGCGTAGCCCGCACCGGGTCGATCCCGGCGCGGCCGAGCGCGGGCGCGCGCTCTACATGAACGCGTGCGCGGTCTGTCACGGTTACCAAGGTCCCGATCGCTACGTGTTCGGGGGTGCCAAGCTCGGCACGGTCGAGCCGAATAGCAAGCTCGGCACGGATTCGGGACGGCTCGATTCCTATACCGAAGCCTTCCGCCAGCGCCAATTGGCCGAGCTGTTCGCTGGCACGCCCTTCCAGTTCAAACACTTCGTCAAGACCAATGGTTACGCCAACATGCCGCTCGATGGGCTGTGGTTGCGCGGCCCTTACCTGCACAACGGCTCGGTGCCGACGCTGCGCCACCTGCTGGCGCCGCCGGCGGAACGCCCGGCCGCCTTCGTGCGCGGCATCGACGTCATCGACGGCAAGAATGGCGGCTTCTTATCGCCGAGCTGCACGCCGGGAACGCGTCCCGCGCAAGGCTTCTGTTACGACACCCGCCTTCCCGGCAACGGCAACGGCGGTCACACCTTTGGCAGCACGCTGCCGGTAAATGAGAAGGACGACCTCATCGCCTACCTGCTGACCTTCTAGGAGCGTTCGATGTCGACAGCTGCGATGACTTCCACCGAAAACGGCGCGCTCCGGTGGTTCCAACGGCTGGTCTGGGCTGGAATCGTTGCGAATA
The DNA here is from genome assembly GCA_035639895.1 of Xanthobacteraceae bacterium. Taxonomy (GTDB): domain Bacteria; phylum Pseudomonadota; class Alphaproteobacteria; order Rhizobiales; family Xanthobacteraceae; genus VAZQ01. The sequence goes on along the minus strand of DASQXF010000421.1, from coordinate 953 downwards.
TCGTCCTTGGCATCGTCTCAATCGCCTATCCCGCGCAGGTGCTGGAGCTCGCCAAGGTCGATCCAGCGACGCCGTTGGTGTGGCCGCGTCTTTCGGCGATGCTGATTATGCTCCTCGCCGGTTTTTATATTCCCGCCGCGATCGATCCTTGCGCCCATCGTTTCAATGCGGTCTTCGCGGTGGTTTGCCGGTTCGCCGGCACCATCTTCATGACTGTGGTCGGCGGGCACTACATCATTTTCGCGCTGTTCGATTTCATCTTCGGCGCGCCGCAGGCGATCTTTCTTTATTTGGCGTGGCGACGGATGCGGGCGGGCGCCGAGGGCCGCGCCTCTGGTGCGAGGATCGTCGCGCTGCTCGCCGGCCTCGTCGCCGTGGGAGCATTCGCCTGGGGCGCGTTTCAATGGCTGATGCAGCCGATCCTGCCGGAATTTGCGTCCGACGAGGAGTATTTCAAATACGGGTCGATCGGCAATGACGGCGCAAGCGGCATTCCGTATCCCATCTGGGTCGCAATGCCTGACGTGTGCGCGCATCACTTGCCGCGGCCGCAAGGCTATCCCGCGCTCGGCTTTCTCTATGAACGCGGACGCAATCCTGCCGTCGACCCGCCGATCGGCTTTTCGCGGGCGAAGGTCGGCGTCGAGCGCATGGCGATCAACTGCGCCGTCTGCCATACGGTGCGCGCGCGACTAGCCGCCGACGCTGAGCCGCAGCTTTACGTCGGCGGCGCCGCCAACACAGTCGACGTTCTGGGTTATCTGAGTTTCCTCTCGCGTTGTGCGGCAGACGATCGCTTCAACGCCGACGACTTGATCCCGGCGATGGCGGCCAAGGTCAAGCTCTCCTGGTTTGACAAGATAACCTATCGGTTCGTTCTCATTCCCTTCGTGCGCAAGCGCCTGCTCGAACAGGGCGAGGACTTGGCTTGGGCGAAACGCCGTCCGGCCTGG
>DASQXF010000420.1:0-2179 GCA_035639895.1 Xanthobacteraceae bacterium | reverse complement strand
CGGGCAGAAAGTTCTCGGTCAGCGTCTTGCCGAATTCCTCTTTCGACAAACCGATGAACACGTCCGGCTTCGGCTCGCCCAGCGACAAGGGACCATCAGAAATGGCGGTCGCCTCGATACTGCCGATCTTGAAGCGATAGAAGGCGGGCGCCTGTGTGTTTTGCAACGGCGCCTTCGCGAACACGATGGGTGCACTGCCGACCAGTCCGGCGACCGCCGCAGAAACTCCCGCGAGCAAGCGCCGGCGCGAAAGAGAAACATCGAGCCTGGTTGCCATATTCAAACTCCCGCTTGACGGATCATCGTCTCTCGCCGGCAAGCTAGGCGCGGACAGGGCGAATTCGTGTCGGGCACCGTCACGATGAAGTGAGAAAGGAGGCGCTATTCCCAAAATTTGGGCCGCGCCTCTTCCAGCCGGCCGCCCAGGCGCACTGCTGCGATGCGCCGCGCCAGCCCGCTGGCATCATCCGTCTCGACCGCCAGCGCGCACAACGTTGCTTCGCCCGTCGCCGGCTCGAAGCGCGCGCCCGAGATCTTGGTCAGAAACCGCGACAGCGGCTCCTCCTTGTTCATCCCGATCACCGAATCGTAGTCGCCGGTCATACCCACGTCGGAGATGAAGGCGGTACCACGCGGGAGAATCTGATGATCCGCGGTCGGCGCGTGCGTGTGCGTGCCGACGACAAGGCTCGCACGTCCGTCGCAGAAATGGCCCATCGCCTGCTTCTCGCTCGTCGCCTCGCCGTGCACGTCGATGATGATGGCATCGGCCGCCTGCTTGAGCGGACAGGCGGCAAGCTCGCGCTCGACGGCAGCAAACGGGTCGTCCAAGGGGTCCATGAAAATGCGGCCCATGGCGTTGACGACGAGCACGCGCGCGCCGTTCTTCCCGTCGATCAGCGCCACGCCGCGTCCTGGCGTGCCGGCGGGATAATTGATCGGGCGCAGCAGCCTCGGCGCGCGTTCGATGAAAACCAGCGCCTCCTTTTGGTCCCAGGAGTGGTTGCCGCCCGTGATCACGTCGGTGCCGGCATCGACGAATTCCTGGTAGATTGCTTCGGTGATGCCGAAGCCGCCGGCGGAGTTCTCGCCATTGACCGCCACGAAATCGAGCTTCCAGTCGCGCACGAGAGCACTCAGGCGCTCGAGCAGGATCGCGCGCCCGCTGCGCCCTACGATGTCGCCGATGAAGAGGATGCGCATGCCTCACGCGGCTCGGCAGTCAATGACCTCGCGCTCGGTTAGCACGAGATCGAGGCGCGCGTCGCGCGCCGTCGTCGGCACGCTTGGGATTTCCTGCGCGGCGAAGCCGAGGCCGCACGCGATGACGGTCTTGCGCGCGCGCAGGTGCGCAATCGTCAGATCGTAGTAGCCAGCGCCATAGCCGATGCGCGCCCCGCTGCGATCGAACGCCAAGAGCGGCACGAGTAGGATATCGGGAAAGACTTCGGCTGCGTCGGTTCCCGGCTCGCGGATGCCCCAAGTGCCGGCAACAAGCCTTTGGCCAAAGACAAAGGCGCGCATGGTGAGCGGCTTGCCGCGTCCGGCTACGGCCGGCAGCGCGAGCCGCGCGCCGCAGCCGGCGAGCTTGCGCATCAGAGCGATGGGATTGACTTCGCTCCCGATCGGCATGAATCCCGAAACGATCGCCTGCGGGGTTATCGCGATGGGGAACGGCCGCTCCGCAATGGCCTCCGCCGCGGCGGCACGCATGCCAGCGGGCAATGCATCGCGGCGCGCGCGCGCTTGGCGGCGCAGTTCGGCTTTGGCATCTTCGATCGAGGTGGATTGAGTCATCGACCCGGGGCGTGAGTGCGGAGCCGCAATGGCCGTCGGAGCGTCGATCCCGGGTTCCCTACGAAAGTAGGTGGGCGCCATATGTCCGAGCCCACGAGCCCGGTCAGGGACAGCTCCCTTGAGGATCGATAAGGCCCCGGGGATATGGCTCCTGACGCACCTCGCAGCCCCGCCCGGGCAATGTAGTGCCTGTGCGATTGCGATGCTACCCGTGAAACGGCGTGTACTCACAAATTGCGATTGTTGGGCAATGGCCGGCTCACCTCTGCCGGGCTCAGTCCGCCTTGACGCCGGCAAATTTCACTACCTTGGCCCACTTTTCGGTTTCGTCCGCGATGAGTTTTCCGAATTGAGCGGGTGTCATCGGCATCGGCTCGCCGCC
>DASQXF010000419.1:0-2771 GCA_035639895.1 Xanthobacteraceae bacterium | reverse complement strand
TCCAATCGCGCGCGGCGCCGTTCTTCTCAGCCGTACCTACCACCTTGCCGAGTTGGCCTTTGTAATAGGCCTTCTCGTCGGCGAATTCGGCGGCCGCGAACATGTCCTTGGCGTTGATCACGAGCAGCAGATCGTCATGGGCCTGCAGGTGGATATTCCAGGTGCCGGACGGCGCGGCGAGATAGTTCACGGCGCGCGGGCGCTTGGCATCGCGCACGTCCAGCACGCTGAAGCCTTTCGAAAACATATGCCCGACATAGGCGTAGCCGCGATGCACCATGATTTGCACGCCGTCGGGCCTGCCGCCCTGGTCGCAATGGGCCAGGATGCGCATGTTGCGCGCATAATCCGGTTTCGGCAGGTCGATACTCATCGGTAAGCGGCCAGAAAATTCGGCACCGCGATCCAGTCCATCATGGCGCGGTGGTCCTGCAACAGCTTCCACATTGCGCGGTCTTCTTCGGTCTGCAGATTTACGCCGAGATGGGTGCCGAGCTTGCGTCCGTGCAACACGATGGTTTCGCCGATCGGCTGACGCGAGCGATTGTAAGCCGCGAGGCCGGCGTCGATCCCGTCATGGCTGGCGAGCGCGGCCGCCAGCGCCTGGGCATCGCCGCCGGCCTTGGCCATGCCGAAGCCCATATGCGGGCGGGCGGATGAGGCGGCATCGCCCACCAGCGCAACGCGCCCGAACACCAATTGCGGGGCGGAGAAATCGTAAATCGGCGTGAAGAACGGCTGCATGTTGGCGAGGCAATCGAGAAACTGCGGCGGCATGATCTCTTGTGCCTGCTGACGCATTTGTGCGATCAGGTCCTTGCGGATGAGCGGCGGCGGCACCGAATAGTCGTGCTGGTGCCCACGCTCGTCAACGCACATCCGCCGCAGCTCCTGCGCATCGCCAACCCGATACCAGATGAAATTGTAGCGGCGGTGGCCGAGGCGCAGGTCGTTGTTGAGTCCGGCGATGGGATAACCGATGACCTGCTGCCGCTCGGGCAGGAAGAAGGTGAAGCAAGAGAAAATGCTCTCGCGCGTCTCCTGCGCGAGATCGGCCTCCCTCGGCGCTCCGCGCCAGATGTAATAGCCCGAATAGATCGGCTGTACCGCGGGGGCAACCTGCTCGCGCACGCTCGAGCGGATGCCGTCGCCGCCGATGAGGAGATCGGCGCGCTCGCGCTTGCCGCCGGTGAAGTGCACCAGGACGCCGGAGCCGTCCTGCTCCACGCGCTCGAAGGTGTGGCCGAGGTGGTAGCGCGTCTCGTCGATGGTTTCCCGCATCAGCCGCTGCAATCGGTCCCAGGAGGTGAGAATCTGCGGCAGGTGCTTTTCCGCGATCACGCGCCCGCGGTGATCGAGCGTGATGCGCTTCTCGACCTCGACGCCGAGATCGCGGGTGCCGGCGCCGCTCTTTTCCAGCGCCTCCAAGAGTTCGGGATGGGTGGTGATGCCGGCGCCGCGGCCGACCAGTTCGACCGGCGAGCGCTCATAGACATCGACCTGCCAGCCGATCTGCCGCAGGAACGCGGCGCTGAACAGGCCCGACATCGAGCCGCCGATGATGATCGCGCGTGGGCATTTGCTCGGCATGTTCGAGTATCCGTCCAGCATTTCTCAAGTGGAACAGTGCTGACGGCCCAGCAACTTCTCTCATTGCCACGGCGCCTTTCGCGGGGGACGAGCGCAAGAGAGTATCTTCGGAAGTCAAAGAGTACCGGAGCTCAGTTTCTCTTCAACCGTTCAGGCGGTTCGAGCCCCGCCGCCAAGGCCGTGTCCGCTCTGTGAAGTAGTTAACAAAAGGTTTCCGGCGGGCCGTCTAGGAACATTGGTATCTAACAGGGGAGCTGCCAATGCAAAGTCGGTTTGTCGGGATTGTCCCGGGGATTGCCGCCGCCGGGCAAGGGTCGAAAGCGCAAGACCAGGACAACTCGGATGCGGCGCTGATCGCAAAGATCGCAGGCGGCAACAGGTTGGCGATGCAGGTCCTCTATGCACGGCACCATGCGCGCGTATACCGATTCATATTGCGCCTGATCGGCAACGCGGCCGCCGCGGAGGACTTGACCAGCGACGTATTCCTGAACGTCTGGCGGCTAGCGCACCGATTCGAGGCCCGCTCCTCGGTCACCACATGGCTGCTAGCGATCGCTCGTTATAAGGCGCTCGCCGAACTACGGCGCCGGCCACAGCCGTCCTCCGATGAAGCGAGCGCGGAAGTATGCGATCCGGCCGACGATCCGGAGACGAGCTTGGCAATCAAGCACCGCGGCGAAATCGTGCGCAATTGCCTCACCCGTTTGTCCGCGCGCCATCGCGAGATCATCGACCTCGTCTACTATCACGAAAAATCGGTGCAGGAGGCGGCGGTTATCCTCGGCGTGCCCGGCAATACGGTCAAAACGCGCATGTTCCACGCGCGCAAGAAGCTATCCGCGCTGCTCGCCGCGCAAGGCGTCATGGGCGCGCAGGCGTAGGGTGGATCGTGTGCGGCCGCCCGGTAAGGACGGCGCGCATGCAATTTTACCCCCGCTAGAGCGCGCGTAGCCCGGATGAGCGTAGCGAAATCCGGGAGTCTCTCCGCATGAAGAAACTGCCCCGCATGTCCCCCACTTTCGCGGGGTCATGCGGGGTACTAGGCTCACGACGCGTCGAATCCCTCCGCAGCGATGACGGCGAGCTTGTCCGGCGCGAGCACGGCGAGGCCTCCGCGCTCGAGCTTTATCCAGCCGCGCTTTTCCCACGTCCGCAGCTGCTTGTTGGTGCTCTCGCGC
>DASQXF010000418.1:0-3354 GCA_035639895.1 Xanthobacteraceae bacterium | reverse complement strand
GGTTGCCTACCAGACGCAGAAGAAGGGTCTTAAGCCCGCCGGCATGGAGCTGTTCGACATATCGGTGCCGGAGAAGCCGCGGTCGATCTCCTTCTTCGACTGCTCGGGGGACACTTCCCGCGGCGTGCATCAGCTGTGGTTCTGCGATGGCGAATACGTCCATTGCGCGTCGGGCGCGCCCGACTTCACGCCCACGCATCCCAATGACGATCAGTTCTATCGATGCATCGACGTGCGCAATCCCTCAAAGCCGGTCGAAGTCGGTCGTTGGTGGATGCCGGGCACCCGGCAAGGCGATAACGTTGCGCCGCCGCCGCGTCACCCGCTGGACAAAGGCCACCGCGCCCACAACACCAACGTCTATCCGCAGCGCGGAGACCGCTGCTATCTCGCCTATATCGACGGCGGCATGTTCATCCTCGACATCTCCGACAAGGCGAACCCGAAGCGGATCTCGCAGTGGACCAATTCGCCGCCCTATACGGGGTTCATGCACACCGTGATGCCGCTGTTCGACCGCGGGCTCATGGTGGTCACCGACGAGTCCACCGAAAACAACGCCAAGGATTGGCCCAAGCTGATCTGGATTCTCGACGCACGCGAGGAAGCAAACCTCGTCCCGATCGCGACCTGCCCGTTGCCCGATCACAAGGCGTTCGCCGCCAAGGGCCGTTTCGGCGCGCACAATATTCACGAGAACGTGCCGCGGCCGACCGCCTGGCAATCCGATCAGATCGTGCTCGGCACCTTCTTCAACGGGGGGCTGCGCGCCTACGATATTTCCAATCCCTATCAGCCGCAGCAGGTCGGCGTGTTCGTGCCGCCGGCCCCACCGATGGCACCGACCGGAACCATCCAGCTCAACGACGTGTTGGTCGACGAGCGCGAGATCGTCTACACCGTCGACCGCCACATCGGTGGCCTCTACATCCTGGAGATGGATTTTTGACCGCGCCGCTTGCTTGTGTGGATGTGATAGCGAGCGGCGCGCTCGATCTGCTGCCTCTCCCCGTCCTTACGGGGAGAGGGGTGGGTGAGGGGCTCCTGTATGTCGACAAGTGCCCCTCACCCCCACCCTCTCCCCGCTAAAGAAGCGGGGAGAGGGAGCACACCGAGTGCGCGGCGTCATTACGGAGACTAATGCTCGATCTTTTTCCCTCGCGCGACGCAGGCCCCTTCGGGCGCAGGCTCAAGCGCGCGCGCGGCGCGAAAATTCCGGTGACCGTCGTCACCGGCTTTCTCGGTGCCGGCAAGACGACGTTGCTGCATCGCTTTCTCGCGAGCACCGAAGGCGCGGGCACCGCCATCATCATCAACGAGTTCGGCAGTGTTGGCATCGATGACGCGCTCGTGCGCGCCTCGAGCGACGACGTCACGCTGCTCGGCAACGGCTGCCTGTGTTGCACCATGCGCTCCGACCTGCAGAACGCGCTGCGCAATCTCGTCGCCGAGCGCGCGCAGGGTACGCTGCCCCAGTTCAAGCGGATCGTGATCGAGACCAGCGGGCTTGCCGATCCGGGACCAATCCTGCAGACGTTTGCCACCGATCGGGCGCTGGGCGGGGAATTCCATGTCGAGGTGGTCGTCGCCGTTGTCGACGCCGCAAGCGGCCGCGATACGCTCGCGTGGTCGGCAGAGGCCCGAAAGCAGGTCATCCTCGCCGACCGACTGATCGTGTCGAAGACCGACCTCGCCACGTCGCAAGCGGTCAAGCGTCTGACCGCGCGCCTTCGTGCGCTCAATCCCCACGCGGCCATTCACACGGCGGTCGATGGCGATGTCGAGCCACGCTGCCTGGTCGAGGCCGATGCGCACTTGCCCGCTCCGGTGCGCTCCGGCTTCGTTGCCGAAGCCGAGCACAGCGACGGCATCTTAAGCTTCGTTGTGACGCAGGACGCGCCGCTGCCTTGGGAGGCCTTCGCGCGCGCCATGGAAACCTTGATCGCGCTGCGCGGGCCCGACCTCCTGCGCGTGAAGGGCTTTCTCAACGTCGCGGGCTGCCGCGGGCCGGTGGTGGTGCATGTGGTGCAGCACCTCGCCCATCCGCCGGTCGAGCTTGCGGCGTGGCCCGATGAGAACCGCGCCAGCCGGCTCGTCTTCATCACGCGCGGCATTGCCGAACGCCACGTGCGCGACCTGTTTACCTCGGTGCGTGCGTTGGCGGGCAGCAGTACCGGTACGACGCGTTGAGCCTTAACGGCGATTTACCCACGTCTTCGCGGGCCAAACGCGTCACGTCGTCTTAAATGGCAAGGCACCCACCCGCTGGCGACGCGGGTTACACGCATCGTCCCGGTGTCCGCGTGATCGCGATGGGTTTTGCTGCGCTCAACCCATCCTATCCATGCCCTGCAGCATCACGTCCCGCACTTTTCAACCACGGGCGGATCGTTCGCCTGCGGCGGGATATGGGGCGGATGCAAGAGCTCCTCGCGCTCCGCGAGCGCGCGGAATTCTTCCTCCAGGCGCAAATGTTGTTCGCGCGAGTCAGGTGACCGACACATGCCGGCTAGCCGGTGGTGCTCGGCGGCCATCGCCCGGTATTCGGTTGGACTGATCATCGTATCCTCCCACGCAAGGCCCATTTCCCCGGCGGCGCCGGAGGAAATGGCGTGGGACGCAAGAACGGGTCCCAGGTCAAGTTTTGAAAGAAGGTCCCGAACGCCTTAGCTGGCGTTTCTAAACGTGGCCAATCTGCACCTTTGCGAAGGAAGAGTCGAGATACGTGGTTATCCGGGGTTGAACGCAGCCAATGCCGGCGACGCCTGCCCGAAACTCTCCCGCATTTCGCAAGACCGCCTCGAAGACGACCCCGCTTGTCGCCGGATGCGGGATACGCGGTGCGATCGTCTAGGGCGCATCTCAAGCAAGTAAAACGTCAATGCCCGGCGCACGGCCGGGCATGACTGGGAACGAAGGCGAGTGCTATCAGCGCGCCGCGGCGTCGCGCCGCAGGTCCTTGTCGATGGTCAACGGCGCATCGTTGGCAAAAAGCACGCGATAGACCTGAAAATTCTCCATCACGCGCTGCACGTAGTTGCGCGTTTCCATGAACGGGATGCGCTCGACCCAGTCGACGGGGTCGACTTTCGGGTCGCGCGGATCGCCGTAGCGCGCGAGCCACTCCTGCACGCGACCGCGCCCCGCATTGTAGGCGGCAAAGGCCAGAAGCTGGTTGCCCCGGTAGTCCTGTAACACCCCGGCAATCTCGGCCGCGCCGACCTGAAGGTTGTACGGCGAGTCGGTCCGCAGACGCTTGAAGTCGTACTTGCAGCCAAAGCGCTTGCAGGTATCCCGTCCGGCTTCCGGCGTCACCTGCATCAGGCCCATCGCCTGCGCGTGCGACCAGTCGGA